>JADFVP010000102.1 GCA_015222595.1 Pseudomonadota bacterium | reverse complement strand
ATTACGTCCACGCCTAAAGCAGCCGCGCGGGCCACCTCGGCGTGGTTGGTAGAGCCGCAGTCGGCGGTTATAACCACGTGTGCGCCCTGCTCCGCGAGGCTCTCTACTGCCGCAGTGTTGAGGCCGTACCCTTCTGAAACTCTATCGGGGATATGGCAGAGCGGCTCTACTCCCAAAGCATTGAAAAAGAGCGTCATGAGCGCGACAGAAGTAGTGCCGTCTACATCATAATCTCCGTAGAGCGCAATGCGCTCGCCCTCTATTACGGCTGCGGCGAGACGCTCGGCGGCGCGGGCCATGCCTGTTAGTTTCATTGGATCGTGCAGGTCTTTGATGTCGGGCGAGAGAAAGGCAGAGGCGCTACCCACGTCTGTCATGCCTCGCCGGACTAAGAGCGCGGCAACAACGGGGCTTACTCCGAGAGCTTCAGAAAGTTCTTCCGAGAGTTTTTCAGAAAGTTCCGTGGCTTTCTCGCTATCTACTGCCGGAATCTTCCAACGCTTCTGCTGAGTCATGCCATTTTGCTTTAACATTTTGCTTTTACTTTTAATAGGGGGGCGGTGGATAAAGAGTTTACTCTAGAACGTGGCCTTCAAGAAGTCGGAGACCGCCCGGTTATCGAGCTTTTCGTCCAATAGCGGCAGTATGGTAGTGCGGTCTGCGCGCCCGGAGGCCTCTTTCTTCAGGACCGAGACAAAGGAGTGGACGATGTCCGGGTCGAACTGCGTAGAGCTGTGCTTCTTCAGCTCGCCCATGGCGACCGTGAAGCTCAGGCGGCGGCGGTAGGGCCGGTCGGTGGTCATTGCGTCGAAGGCGTCTACGAGCGTCATTATGCGCGCGCCCTGCGATATCTCGTCTCCGGCAAGCCTGTCCGGGTAGCCGGTGCCGTCTATCTTCTCGTGGTGGTTACGCGTCATGAAGGGTATGCCCTTCCACGGAAACTTTATCTTAGAGAGTATCTCGTAGCCGACTACCGGGTGCGCGTTTATCTCTACGCACTCGTGCCCGCTAAGGCTCGACGGCTTGTTGATTATCGTCCTGTCTACGGCTATCTTTCCTATGTCGTGCAGAAGGCCCGCGATGCGTATTCCCTCTATGCGCTCATCACTCCAGCCCAGCTCCGTAGCCACGACCGCGCAGTAGGTCGCCACCCTGTGGGAGTGGCCCTTGGTGTAGGCGTCCTTGGCGTCTATGGCTGCGGCAAAGGCGTGGATGGTGTCGTAGTAGATGCGGCGGAGGTTTTCGTATAGTTCTTTATTCTCGTTGAACTTGTGCATCAGCTTCTTCAGGAGCGAGTGGCTCTGGAGACTAAAGGCGATGTTCTGGGCCATCACGGAGAGAAGCTGAAGGTCGTAGCTGGAGTACGCCTCGCCGCCGAGCTTTTCGTTTATGACTATCATGCCGAGCAGTTCGTCGCGCACAACTAAAAAGGCGACGACCTTTAGGCCAAGTCTCCTGAACCGCTCCGAGGCCTGTCCGAGGTGCGCTACAGCGCTCTGGCCGCTCCCTATGTCCACGGGTCTGCTGTGCTCTGCAAGCCCGCGCATCGCGGATTCTGAGAGCCTGAGGCCTCCGGCCGGTTCGGTAAGGCCCTTGGAGGCAATGGGGCTAAAGACCAGCCGCTCTGCGTCGTAGGTGTAGAGCACGCCCTTGGAGGCCGAGAAGGAGCCCATGACCATGAGGAGCGAACTCTTTACTATACGCTTGAAGTCGTTGGCCGAGGTGATCTCCGTGCCTAGCTCGGAGAGCGTGTTGAGGTTGAAGATAAGTTTTTCAAGACTGGGATCGGTATCCGGCATACGTCTCTCTCTTCTTAAATCTGTTTGGCTTCCGTAAGGCTCAGTGGTCTGTGCTTAATAGAGACGGCGCAAGCCGCACAAGCTGTAAACGGCACAAGGTACGATATGGCTGATGAGCTAAAGCTCAATTGAAACACCGCCAGGTGCGCCCACTCCGCGTGGAGCGTATATCTATTACGAAGCTTCCGGGGTTTGCATACCTAACAGGCATTTAGAAACCACCGTGGCCCGCGCTCAAATAAAACGGCGCAAGCCACGCAAGCTGCAAACGGCACGAGGCACGATATGGCTGATGAGCTAAAGCTCAATTGAAACGGCGCTAGCCGCGACAGGTGTGCCGGTTGCGCCCATCTCTTCGAGCGCATCGGCCTCGGTGGCGAACGACGGTATCAGCTTTGTGAGGCCGACAATTCTGAAGACCTCGAGGTTGACCTTGTTGAGCCCAGAGAAGAGCACCACGCCCTTCGACTCTTTTATCTTCTCGATAATGCCGATGAGTATGGAAACGCCGATGGAGTTTATGATGTCGGTCTCGGAGAAGTCTATGACGAACTTCTTTATGCCCTTCTCAAAGAAGGTACCGCAGACCTCCTCGAGCTTCTCGCCCTCTATGCCGTTTATGTAGTTCTGCGGGTAGAGCACCACAGTGTCTCCCACCTCTCTACACCCTTTTAGTATTTCAATCATGCACTCTTCCTGTTTGGTAAGAGATATCCGCTTATAGGCCTCAAAGCCGACGCTAGACCACGCCGATCTCGACCATCCATCTTTTCAGTCTGATAACGGTAAGTATGATCGACCAGGCATCAGGACTCTGTACAACCCCACGAGTCCGAGCCCATTGGCCGATTATAACACAAACCTTACAGGCGGTTTGTGACTTTTGTTGTTTATCCGGTCTGCGCCCGTGGACGCCCATATAATGGGCCGCTTACTCCGGTGTCGTCTCGGTCTTCAGATACTTCACCAGCACTATCTTGGTTCCGTCATGAAGCCGCTCGAAGCGAACCTCGTCCATAAAGCCCTTCATCAGCTCTATGCCCCAGCCCCTCTTGCGCGGCATGCCTTGCGGCCCTGTTGCCGGAGCGAGAGAGTCGCGTTTGCCGTCGAAGCCGACGCCTCTGTTCTGTATATAGATAATGAGCCGGTCGGCGCGCGCGACGAAGCGCATATGTACGCGGCCCGAACGGCTTCTCGAATGCTCAAAGGCGTTTATGCAGGCCTCGACCAACGCCGCCTTTATCTGCCCGATGGCGTCAGCGTCGAAACCCATCTCAGAGCCTATCTCTTCGGCCGCCTTTACGGCCACCAGCTCGGCCTTGCTTGACTTTGGCAGCACGATCTCGAACTCTTTTATCGCGCCCGGCGCTCCGGCCCCGGCGCGCTCTGCGCTTCCGGGCTCTCCATCGGATACAGGCCCGGTTACAGGCCCGGACTCCGAAGGCCGTTCGGCCATCGTTTCGTCGAGTATCCCCAGTTGCAGAGCGTCGGACGAGTAGACCCCGTCGGCCTCCAGCCTTGCCGCAGCCTCGGGCGTAAACTCGTCGTGGGCTACCATCCAGCGAACGATGCGCACGCCCTTGAAACGGTGCCTGAGAATTGCGCTACGGCGCAAAAAGTTATCGACGTCTCCCTGATTAACAGGCCCCGTAGACTCTTTGACGAAGACGAGCCAGACGACTTCGTTTCCGGCGTCGAAACGGCCGGACTGAAACCCGCGCGCAACGAGCACAGGCGGGCCCGCCTCGCGAGACTCCCACCCGGAGGTGTCGAAGAGCCCTACAACCTCTGGAATTATAACCCGCGAGTCGTCCTCATTGCCAGAAATATCAGCAGAATCGACATTGTACCTGAGCGCAAAGGTCACGTTATCGAAGAGCACACCGGGCGCCGTACCCCCTTTGAACGAGCCTAGCAGCCTCTTAACGCCGTCGGTAAAGCCGCCCTCTGGGCTCGTGCCCATTTCCGCGTACCTGCCGACAAGCTCAGTGCCGATGAAGCTCGCCCTTACCTCTTCGGGCGAGCTTCCGCCAAGCGCCACGGCATAGGTCTGCCGTATAAAGTCGGCCATTACAGAGTCCCCGGCCCAGAAGTAAGTTCCGAGTGCAGAGTCGAGTGCCCCGGAGGCAAAGAGTCCGGTAGCGCTCCTTCGCACCGCGTCCACTGGAAGAGAGAACTCGGAAGCCGCCCCTTCAGCATCGAACGACCTCGGCCCCGCCTCAGAGTCGGCAATGGAGACCGATAGGTTGAGGAGCCTGAGAGAGGTTCTGTCTTCGAGTCTGAGCGCGCCTTTCAAGAGCGCGCCGATGGAGCCCTCCATGATCTCGGTTGCATAGAGGTCGGCATAGCTCCGAAGCGTTGCGAAGTTTTTGCCGCTTCTCTTGGCCGCCCAGACGAGCGAGCGGATGTAGAGCGGGTTGCCCTCTACCTTGCGCGCAACCTGTACCAGAACGTCGGAGTCGTACTCGATGCTGTGGCGGGCGCAGAGGTCGGAGAGCATATCGACCGAGTCCTCAACGCCGAGCCCCGAAAGCTCTATTGTCTCAACCGGGGCCGCGCCCCAGAGAGTGTCGGCCGGGGTTGAGAGCATCGACGAGGCGAGAACCGGTAAGTCGAACTCGGAGATCGCCTCTTTGAACTCGTCGGCAAAGAAGGTGTCTGTTGTAGAAGGGGCCACGAAAGAACAGAGCACGGCATCTACATCGTCGAAGATGAAGAAGAGCGGCAGGCCCTCTGCTGCTGCAACGGTGCCGGCCCTTAAGGCATTTCTTACCAGATCGCGCCCGGTGCCCGAATCTATGGACCCGGCAAGCTCACCAAGCTCCCCAAGCTCACGATGCCGCTTTAGTAGCAGCGCGGCCCCGGCCATGGCCGGGTCGTCTGCGAGCATCGCCTCTAACTTGGCGAGCCGAAGGCCAGTCTTAACAAGCGAGCTGTCTCGCCTGTTAAAAGCGAGCACCTGCGTTAGCGTCTCTTTTAAGAAGTTAAGAGCAAAGTCGGCTGGAGAAAGAGCGGGCCTGAACCTGTAGTAGACCGGCACAACGGCGGCCTGGTCGAAGAAGAGCCTGCGGTGTACGCGGCGCAAGATCTCGGTCTTGCCGACCCACCGTCGGCCCTTTAGAAGCACAGAGGGCGCACCAACTCCGGCGCCGAGCGCTCTGCCGACAAGGCCCTCTATCTCGGCGCTGCGAGCGAAAAAGTCGGCCTCAGCGCATGTGGCGAAGAGGGATCTATCTTTCATAGAAGACCACCCTGTTCTTGCCCATCCTCTTGGCGGTGTACATGGCGCGGTCGGCGTTGTTTATAAGCTCGTCGATGCTCTTTGCATCTACCGGGAACTCGGCGATGCCTACGCTGATGGTCGGCAGTTCATTTATCGCAGTAGACTCGGGGTTCAAGGCCTCCACGGACTCCCTGATGCGCTCTGCGATAACCCACGACTCCTGTTTGGTCGTGTGCGGCAGCAGCACGTTGAACTCCTCTCCGCCGTAGCGCGCAACTATATCCATGCCCCTCACCGCGCCGCGTATGGCGCGCGAAACCGACTTCAGCATCTCGTCTCCGGCCACGTGGCCGTAGGTGTCGTTGAAGGCCTTGAAGTTGTCTATATCTATTACGAAGGTTGCAAAGCAGCCGCTGTGCCTCTTTACGCGCTCCACCTCTTCAAAGAGCCTCTCGCGAAAGTACCGTCTGTTGAAGAGGCCGGTTAGGGGGTCGGTCATGGAGATGAGCTTGAACTCTTCGCTCATGGTGTAGTACGTGCCGCGCTCTAGCGCAATGGTCGCGTAGTTGGCCAAAGAGAGCAGCAGCGAGAGGTCGTCCTCACTAAAGGCAGCTCCGGTTATCTTGTCCGAGACGTTCAGCACCCCTATAACGCGATCGTCGAGTTTTAGGGGGATGGAGAGAAAGGAGCCGGTCTTGTACTTCGAGACCCTTCTGTGGCGCGGAACCTCCTCTTCTATATCGGCCACCATTACGGGCACTCCCTTGGCGGCTATCGCTCCAGAGATGCCCGTGCCTATCTTTACCTTTATGCCCTTGTGCAGATCAGAGTCTATGCCCTTGGCGGCCTTTATGGAGAGGTACTCCTTCTTCTTGTCGAGCATCATCAGCGAGCCGCGCTCGGCGCCAATCAGTTCGGTAGTCTTGTCGAGAATGGTCTTGTAGAGAAGCTCGCGGTCGAGCACCGGGGCTATGGACTTGTAGACCTCTTCTAAGGCCCGGAAGCCGGTTCTGGTCTTCGACTCCTGCCTCTGCGCTTCACTAGAGGCATCAGAGACACCGGAGTCACCAGAGACATCAGAAGACAGATCCGATACGGGCGCAACTGGCGTTGCGGCCTCGGCGCGTCTGTTAACGGCAGCCTCTTGAAACTTGCCGAGCCCCTTAAGGAACGGCACAGCCATGTTCTCTACAATCCCCGGAAGAGAGAGAATACCGTTCTTCGGAATAGACTTCAGCCCCTTCTTCATCCTCTCTATCGTATCGAGAGAGAAGCCGAAGGCGGCGACCCCTTCAAAAAGTTCCTTCTTAACCGTACCGTCTACCGAGCTGAGGCCGTCCATTCCCTCGAGATAGACCCGGCCGCCGACTATTACCAGCACAGCGCCGCAAGACAGAAGCACAGGCACGGTAAAGAGGTACTGGTTGGTGTGGCACTTGTAGATGTGGGATTGGCGAGTTGAGACCGCCTCGGCAACCACCTCGGCGTAGAAGTCGTTACACAGAGAGCGCCCCTTGAGGTCGAGCTTGACGCGCTTGCAGACAGAGTTGACGCGGCCCGACTCGACAATCACCTCGGCGGACTCGTCGTAGAGGGTCAGGGGAACCTCGATAAGCGCACTGAGGCCGTCCTGAAAGTCACGCCAGAGTTCAAGATCGATATCGACCGGATGAGACAGGTTTTTAGGATTGTTCTTCACAGCACTCCTGTTCATGACAGAATTACCCCTTAAGCCTGACACAAAATAAACAAATTTTGTAGCAAAAAAAACCTCAATATCGCAGATATGCGATAAAGAGGCACCTTAACCCCGTAAAAGAGCCGAAACCCGTCGTGAGTCCCGGATTTATTCAACCTTGCAAGGCTCGGAAAGTGTTGATCTTACGCCATATTAAGGCGCACCGATACCTGACACGTATTATAGCATATGTATAGTTAAATGACAACGGCTTTGGCTCTGCCGGAGGCTCTATATCTGTAACAGATAGCACCGACTACGCAGGAAAACGAACAGAACCGCGCAGTTAGCGATTACCACGGAACTTCGCCGGAACCTTGGAGGTGATCGTTAGAGATACAACAGAGATAAAACAGGAGTACAACAGGGGTACGGAAGGTGCGTCTTTAGAGGGCGCGCCCAGACGCTCTCTCAATAGAAGAAGGTCGGAGCGAGAGTATCAGGTAGTCGGCTTTATGGCCTTCCCGGCAGGTGCGCCTTTGGAGCCGTCCTTTGCGCCCTTCTTGTCTTCGCGATCCCAGAAGAGCAAGACAGGGCTAGCGATAAAGATTGAAGAGTACGTGCCGACCAGCACGCCGATAAAGAGCGTGAAGGCGAAGTCGTAGAGCACCTCTCCGCCGAAGATGAGAAGCGAGGCGAGGGCCATGAGCGTCGTTAACGACGTTACGACCGTGCGGCGCAGAACCTCGTTGACGCTCCTGTTGATGAGGTCGTAGTTGCTCTCCTTCTTTCTGTTCTCACGGCGCAGGTTCTCCCTGATACGGTCGAAGACGACGACGGAGTCGTTAATAGAGTATCCGGCAAGGGTCAAGAGGCCGGTTACTATCAAGAGCGTAATCTCTTTATCGAGCATAAAGAGGATACCGAGAACGATGAGAACATCGTGGAAAGTAGCTATTACGGCGGCGATGCCGAAACGGAACTCGAACCTCCATGCAACGTAGAAGAGGATTCCTAAGAGCGCAACGCCTATGGCCTTAAGCGCATCGGTCTGGAGCTTCTTGCCGACCGTGGGGCCGACCTCGGTCGTTGAGTCGATTATGAACGGGTTGCCGGCCAGGCCCGAGGTAAAGATAGAGTCGAGAGCCTTTGAGGTGGCCTGGAGGTTGCCCTCTGCGTTCTTGAGCCGTACGAGCATCTTGTTCGGCTCCGAGAACTGCTGAAGCTGCGCGTCGCCAAAACCGCCCTCTGAGAGCAGACCTCGCACCTCTTCGATCTTGAGCGGCTCTTCGAACCTGTACTGAATGGCTATGCCGCCCGAAAAATCGGTACCCAGATTCGCCCTGCCCATCCCAATCGCGCCGACAGCCACGAGGCCGATTATAGCGAGTATGATCGAGACGGTAAACGTGGGCTTCCGTTTACCTAAAAAATCAATATGTCTGTCTCCCCAAAGATCCATCGGTACTGCTCCTGTACTATATGCTCAGCTTCCTGAGTCTGAGCTTGTCGTTCTGAACGTCGAAGGCCACCTTTGTGCCGACAAGCGACGTAAAGAGGTTTATTAGAATTCCGAGACTGAGCGTTACGGCAAAGCCCTTGATCGGCCCGCTTCCGAACTGGAAGAGCACAAAGGCCGTAATGAGGGTGGTTACGTTAGAGTCAACGATGGTCCACCATGCGCGCTCGTAGCCCGCGTTAACGGCTGAGCGCGGCGTGCGCCCGCCTCTCAGCTCCTCTTTTATGCGCTCGAAGATCAGCACGTTCGAGTCCACACCCATGCCGACCGTCAAGATTATTCCGGCGATTCCCGGAAGCGTAAGCGTGGCGTTGAGCCAGCCCATCATTCCCAAGAGCATTACGACATTTAAGAGTATCGCAAAGTCGGCTATTGCGCCTGCAACCCGGTAGTAGACCAGCATGAAGAGCAGCACGAGTATGAAGCCCAGAGCTGCGGCTCTGAGACCCGCCTCGATGGAGTCGCGCCCAAGGGTCGGCCCGACCGTCACGTTCTGTATTATCTCAACTGGGGCGGGCAACGCTCCGGCGCGAAGCACGATGGCTAAGTCTCTGGCGGACTCGTAAGTGAAGTTGCCGCTTACCTGCGCCTTGCCGCCCGTTATAGGCTCGTTGATGTTAGGGGCCGAGTAGACGTTGCCGTCTAAGACAATCGCCAAACGCTTGTCTACGTACTTGGTCGTAACGCGCGAAAAGGTATGCGCTCCGTCGGAGTCGAAGGTGAGCGAGACGTACGGCTCGTTGAACTGCGAGTCTACGGACACGCGCGCATCGGAGAGCGAGTCGCCTGTTATCATTATCTCTTTATAGAGCAGAAAGGGTTTCTTTATCGTCTCGCCCGTTGCCGGGTCTGTCGTGTTCTGATAAAGCACCTCTGAGCCGAAAGGCGCGCCCTGCATCAGCGCGGTTCTGGCCTCCATAGAGTCGTCCACTATTCTGAACTCAAGCACGGCGGTCTTGCCGATAAGCTCCATTGCGCGCTCCGGGTCTTTTAGTCCCGGAAGCTGAATGGCGACTTCGCTGATGCCCTGCTTCTGTATGAGCGGCTCGGCAACGCCGAACTTGTCTATTCTGTTGCGTATGGTCTCCAAGGCCTGAGAGAGCGCCCACGACTTTATCCGCTCTTGCTCGTCTTCGGGCAACGAGTAGGTGAGCGAGCCGTCCGAAGCGGTCTCTACCTCAAGGCCCGGAAACTCGTCGTCAACCACCTTCTGTATCGCCTCGGCGTTGCGCTCGTTGAAGACACCTACGCCAACGCTCAGTGCGGTCTCCATCTTAACGGAGCGGTACGGAACCTTCTCTTCTCTAAGCGCCTCTTCTATAGAGCCCTTTATCCTCTGAACGCGGTTCTCAACGGCCTTCTCCCTGTCCACGTTCAGCACAAGGTGCATGCCTCCCTGAAGGTCGAGCCCCAAGATCATCTTCGGTATAGCGTTGTTCCACGCTGAAGGCAGTATGCTGGAAAAGGGCGTAGACGGCAGAAATAGCGCAAACGCCACAGCCGTAAAGGCTGCGAGCATCAGTATGCGTAACAGTATGCTTTTCATAAGTTCATCTTCTCTTGTCTTCTCTAATCTCTAGGCTTCTCTTGTCGAGCGTAGCACTTAAAAGCTCTAGCCGAGGTTATCGCCCTGCGTCTTGCGCGCGGTTATTGCGCCCTTGGAGATCTTTACACGAACCTTGTCGGCTATCTCTCCGGTAACGGTCTCTTCCTGAACAGCTGTCACGCGGGCGTGAATACCGCCGCTGGTCACTATGTTGTCGTTAATATCAACCTTGGTCAGCATCTCCTTGTGCTCCTTGCTCCTCTTCTGCTGAGGGCGAATAAGGAGAAAGTAGAAGATGATGAAAAGAAAGACGAGCGGGGCGAAACTCATTATGCCCGAGGGCCCTGCCGGGGCGTCCGCGGCGTACGCTACTGCAACCGGAAAAAATAACACTTATCCATACCTCCTGATACTCTGTTTTTTATCGACTAAAACCTGTAAGTTTTTAATTGATTCAACTCGACCCGTTTACTACTGCAATGCGGGCCTGTTACTTCTTAAAGTTAGAGACTCTCGGTGCCTCGGTTCAATAATACCGGGCCCCCTCTTACTTTACGCCCTCTTCTAACCGGGCCAAAAACTTGGACTTGAACCCGGCGAACTCGCCTGCCTTTATCGCTTGCCGCATACTAGCCATAAGCCCTGTGTAGTAATGGAGGTTATGAATCGTATTGAGCCTCGAAGAGAGCATCTCTCCGGCAATAAAGAGGTGGCGCAAGTAAGCGCGCGAATAGTTGGCACAGGTGTAGCAGCTGCACTCGGAATCCAGAGGTCCATTATCACGCTCAAACAAAGCATTCTTTATACCCAATTTTCCACGACTTGTAAAGAGAGTTCCGTTACGCGCGTTTCTGGTCGGCATAACGCAGTCGAACATATCTATCCCGGCCTCGACCGAGGCGACGAGATCTTCGGGCGTTCCGACCCCCATAAGGTAGCGCGGAGAGTCCGCTGGAAGCTCTGCAGCCGTAAGCGCGCACATCTCGCGCATCTGCGCCTTCTCTTCCCCGACGCTAAGGCCCCCGATGGCGTAGCCGTCGAAACCGATGTCGATTATAGCCTTGGCGCTCTCTACCCTTAAGTCCGGGTACATCGAGCCCTGCACAATACCGAAGAGCGCCTGATAGTTTGCGCGTTCTGCGCCCGCGTGGGCCTCTTTGCACCTTAGAGCCCAGCGGTGCGTCCGCTCCATCGACTCGCGCGCGTAGTCATGCGTGGCAGGGTGCGGGGTGCATTCGTCCAAGACCATAATAATGTCGGCCCCCAAAGACTCCTGTATCTCCATTGCGCTCTCAGGGGTCAAGACCAGTGGCGTGCCGTCCAAGTGCGAGCTGAAGCGCACGCCTGCCTCGTCTATCTTGCTGAGCTTGCCTAAAGAGAAGACCTGATACCCGCCAGAGTCGGTAAGGATCGGCCCGTTCCAGTTCATAAAGCCGTGCAGGCCGCCAAGGGCCTCTATCACTTTATGTCCGGGGCGAAGGTAGAGATGATAGGTGTTGGAGAGCACTATCTGCGCGCCGAGCGCGCGAAGCTCTTCAGGGGTCAGCGCCTTTACCGCAGCCTTGGTGCCGACCGGCATGAAAAAGGGCGTCTCTATCTCGCCGTGCGGCGTGGTTACACGTCCGGCACGCGCGCCCGTCGGGTCGGTGGTTATAAGGTCGAATTTAAATGGCATCTTTTTTACTTTCAGTTATCTGTAATCGGGCTAAATAAAAAATGTCTGCTTAAGCCGATTTTAGCCCTTTTTTGAGCCTTTTTGGCCCTTTTATGGCCTTTTTCGGCTATTTTACGTTTTCTTATTCGGGCCGTTTTCCACTCGATTTTCTATTCGATCAACCCTTACTCTATAAACATCGCATCGCCGTAAGAGTAGAAGCGGTAGCCCTCTTTAACGGCCTCGCCGTAAGCATGCAAAATATTATCTTTCCCGGCCATGGCCGACACAAGCATAATGAGCGTGGAGCGCGGCAGGTGAAAGTTCGTTATGAGCGCGTCCACGACCTGAAACTCGAAGCCGGGGTAGATGAAGATATCTGTCGCGCCGTCGAGCGCGCAGGGCGCGCCGCCTTTTTCAAAAATACCGCTCCCGCTCGGCTCCTTGAGGGTCCGCCAGGCTCCATCCTCACCTTCTTTGCTCTTTTCCAAAGATCGCCAGGCTCCCTCAATCGCCCGCGTTGTCGTTGTGCCTACGGCCACCACGCGCCCGCCCGCCTGCTTTGTTTTTAAAATCGCCTCTACGACATCAGCGCCGATGGAGTACCGCTCTCTCTGCATTGAGTGCTCCTCGACATTATCTACCCTTACTGGCAGAAATGTTCCGGGCCCGACATGGAGCGTTATGTACTTTATCGTAACGCCCTTGACCGCTATCTCTTCGAGCAGCTCTTGTGTAAAGTGGAGCCCCGCTGTAGGAGCGGCAACCGCGCCGTCGTGCTTCGCGTAGACGGTCTGGTACTGCTCGGTATCTTTAGCCTCTACTGCTCTATTGATGTACGGCGGCAACGGTATCTCGCCAAGAAGAACCGGCGCGCTAACTCCTTCGGGTAGTCCGGCAAATAGTATCTCGCGCGCTCCGTCAGTGGCAACTGCGGTAACGGTAGCGGTTACGCCGTGGTCGAACAGAACGGTAGCTCCGACACCGAGACCCTTTGCGGGCTTTCCGATGCACCTCCATTGCTCTTCGATTGCTCCCGAACGGGCTTGCGCCCGTTCACCCTCGCCCATCTTGTCGCCAGAGATCTTTTCTGTCAGCAGCAGCTCAACCGCGCCGCCGGTCGGCTTCTTGCCCTTTAACCGCGCAGGGATCACCCGCGTGTCGTTAAGAAGAAGCAGGTCTCCGGGGTTCAGGTGCGCGCAAATATCGGTGAAGGTACCGTGGGCCACCGTGCCGCTCTCTTTGTCTAGCAGAAGCAGGCGCGAGAGCGAACGCGAAGGGTTCGGCCTGAGCGCAATGGACTCTTCGGGCAGATCGAAATCAAAATCACTCAGCTGCATTGTATGAGGAAGCTCCAAAAGGGGATAAAAGAGGGTTGCTAAAAAAGCTAAAGAGAAGTCAGTCGAGAGTGCCGAGCCGGGTACCCGGATAGTAGTGCTGCAGAATCTCTTTAGAAGAGTAGCCGTCGGCAGCCATGCCCTTTGCGCCCCACTGCGAGAGGCCCACACCGTGACCGAGCCCCGTACCGGTAAAGAAGAAGAGGTTGCCGCTGCGCGAGACCTCGAACTTGGTCGACTTTATGAAGTCGTAGCCGATTGCCTCACGGAACTCCTTGCCGCTAATGGTCACAGGATCTTCGGTGCCGAGTATCTCTACCCTGTACGCCCTGCCAGAGCGCGTCCTTTTGGTCACGTCGAGTATCTCCGGTCTGCCGACACTGTGCCCGGCGCGCTTTAGGCGCAGAGCCAGTTTTTTAGGGGTTATCGCGTACTCCCACTTATACCCCGGGGCGTCCTTGTCGTACGGACTTTTAACGGAACGGAGGTACGGATAGCCGGTAGTCCAGACATTGGCCGAAGACTCTGTCATGCCCCCGGCGTTGGAGTGGTAGACGGTAAGGGCGTATGAACCCCTGTAGGTCAGCACCTTAGAGCGCGTGGCCTTCACGGCCTTGAACGCAAGCGAGTCCTCGGCATTGGCTCCTTTGTAGACCTGTCCGAGCACAGAGCCGTCGAGGTCGTACCGTTCGTCTATGCCTACGGTGCCGGTGCGGTTCTTCTGATGCAGCGCATAGGTGCGCGCCACTATCGCCTGCGCCTTTACTGCGGCTTCGGGCCATCTGGATGAAATCTCGTGGTTTATAAGCCCGACAATGTACGGTTCGAGGTAGAGTTCGTTAACGGCCAGAAGCCCCTCGTCGTCGGCGTAAAGGTCTATAACGCCACGGTACGGCCTGCCGTTCAGGTAGACGAACTCCTTGGTGGGAGTCAGGCGTACCGGAAGCTCTATGGTCTTCTTGTTGACGCGCGCGTGAGTGGCGCTAAGGCGCGTAATGTTGACGCCACTACCCGTGCCCTTGGCGCCGTTCACGCGTATGGTCTTTCTGCCGCTAAGCACAAGTACGCGCAGCTTCTCGCCGCCTTCAAGCTCGGCGAGCGCGCTCTTTGCGGGCTTTACTCGTGCTTGCTCTTTAACTCTTTTGCGCGCGGCGGCCTCAAGCTGCCTCTGCTCTATCTTCTCGGCTATGAGATCGCGCTCCGGGGCGCTCGTTACGCCTGCCGCACTGTCGCTGCCAAAGAGAGCCTTCTCTTCCTCTACCTTACCGAAGACCACAAACTCATCGGCCTTCTCGATTTCGGTAGAGTGCGCAGCGTCGTCGCTGTCCGGTGCGACCTCGACAGTAGCGCAGCCAAAGAGCAGCGCAACAAATAACACGGGCAGCACAAGCCCTGTAACAAACGAGGACGGCAGGAACGAAGAGTACTTTTTGTTGTGGGAAAGACTTCTCATATGACTATCCATATAAAGACTGCGTGATAAACGTATGGCCTTCAAAATTCCGGCCATTAGAAAAAGCGCGTAACCCAGAGCAGCGCGAGCCCTGCGACCACGCAGAGAAGGCCCATCTTTCGAAGCGTCGGTTCGGGAACCTCCTGAAGCATCAACGCCCAGAGTTTCGCCTTCTTCGGAAAAGCGAAGTACGGCAACCCTTCAATCACCAAAAGGGCGCCCAATATTATCAGCAGAATTTCCAATTCTATTTATACGGCCCCGCTGGCTGTACAGCTCTCTAGCGCACCGTACAGTTGCAGAGCTTTCTAATGTGCACGACAAGCTCGGCAATCTCTTCATCCGTAAGCGTAGCGCCAAAAGGCGGCATCAGAGTGGACTTCGAGGTTGCCACTCCGCCGTCGCGTATTACGTAGCCGATGTCCTCGTCCGTCAGCTTGCCCATCTCGTACGCGCTCGTATGGTCGCGCGGCTCCACAGGCTGGTTCTTCGTGGCGTTAGGACCGTCGCCAAGCCCCTCTAAGCCGTGGCACTGGGCGCAATAGAAGCGGTAGTTCTCAGGTGCGCTCGCTGCCGTGGACGGTGCGGGAGAAGCGGTCAAAAGCACAAAGGAGACAATGAGCGCAAAGGCCGAAAGAGCGAAGACGCCCCGCGTGCGGGCTATAATCTTGTGTGGTATTAGTAGTATCATAAAAGAGTCCTGAAGTGCTAGTCCTAGAGTTTTCCAGCCCTGGAATTCTATTCCAGAACTTATATCAATGCTACCTGAAAAAAAGCCGCAAGGTCTTAGAAGGTAGATATGTAGGCCGAGAGCGCGGCCATCTCGGCCCTTGAGAGCACGCCCGTGTACTCAGGCATATCCTTAACCGGCTTAAAGGT
>JADFVP010000101.1 GCA_015222595.1 Pseudomonadota bacterium | reverse complement strand
GGATAGAGCGACGGACTACGAATCCGTAGGTCGGGGGTTCGAATCCCTCCAGGCGCACCATATTGAAACAGCTAGAGCCCCACTAAAGTGGGGCTCTAGCTGTTTCAGCTCTGTTTTTCTGAGGGAAGCGAACCCTTGTCGCCCTTAGGATTTATCCGTTAAATCAAGCTGTTACGTCCTCGTTACGCCTCTTTGCAGTCCTGCCAGTCCGTTTTCCTACCATCTACCTCTCCATGTCTATGCCCACACTCTACTCACCCCGAACCACTTCAGTTTTTTACGTTCCAAGAGTTTCAGGACTCTGCCCACTTTAAGCTCAAGTATTTGACGCTTTCTGTCGTTAATTTTAGAATACCTGCTACTTCTGCCCTCGGCTCGATTTTCCGACCTGTATCGCGCAGAGGCACGGGACTTTGCAGAGCTTGAGAGCAGCACTACAGTGAGTGCAGACCACAGGGAAGAGAGAGACTACGTGAGACCGGAACTGAATTTTTCGCGCTTCGAGATCAGGTACATGATCGATGCCGAGGCGAGAGTCGAGCTTGAGAACGTACTTAAGTTCTACATGACGCTCGACCCCAATGTGTGCGCAGAGCGTCACAATAGATACTTCGTAAGAAGCCTCTACTTCGACGATGACCTCTATACCAACACCTACGAGACCAGCGGCGCTCAGATCATGCGGCGCAAGTACAGGATACGCACCTACACCGACTCCGTAGATGAAGAGTCCCCGGTCTTTTTGGAGGTAAAGGGCAGAACAGAGGAGATGACCTACAAACGGCGTGCTGTACTGCCGCGCACAATCATTCGCGCCCTTGAGTACGGAGGCTGCACACTAAGGGGCGAGTTCGTGAAGATGGCGCACAAAGACCCGCTCTTTTCGTCCTTTAACTTCGATGCCAAGCGCATGAACCTGAGGCCGCGCCTTCTGGTCGATTATGAGCGCAGGCCGTATATAAGCGCCTACTCGCCCGACTTTCGTGTCACTTTCGACTCCGCGCTGGAGCTTACCGTAACCGACAGGCTCTTTGACCGTACCGCCGACTGCCAGCGCCTCTTTATGCCCGGCTATTCGGTCGTCGAGGTCAAGTTCCGTAAAAAGATGCCGGCGTGGTTTATGCGCCTTATCTGTTCGTACGATCTCAAGCCGGTCGCAGTCTCGAAGTACTACAAGGGCATGGAGAGAACAGGCCTTGCCTGCAAGCTGGTAGATGACCTTCAGACCCGTCAGAGTGTAAAATCCAACTCCCTCTGAACTCCGTTAAATACTTAAATCGTACGGTAGTGGTGGCTTTGGGCATGCGTGCTCAACCAAGCCCCTTTCTTGACACCTGAGTGCTTTTGCGGTATTTTAATTTTTTACGGACAGGCCGGAGCAAGGGGCTGATACTGTTGTTGTGTCCGGTGCGCAGCTCAGAGTTGCAGGATCGGAACTCTTTTTATAATGAAGCAGAACGAAACGGATATAAAGTTTATGGCTCTTGCGCTCGAAGAGGCGAGAGCGGCTATGGGGCGCAAAGAGGTGCCGATAGGCGCAGTTGTGGTCTCAGACGGCACTGTTATCGGGCGCGGGCACAACCTTAAAGAGTCTTCCGACGACCCTACCGCGCACGCCGAGATCGTAGCGATCAAAGAGGCGGCAAAGCAGCAGAAGAGCTGGCGGCTCGCTGAGGCCACCATCTACGTTACGCTAGAGCCGTGTCTGATGTGCATGGGTGCGATTATTCAGGCGCGCCTCTGCCGGGTAGTCTTCGCTTCGTTCGACCCAAAGGCCGGGGCGTGCGGCTCGCTCTACGATGTCTCTAACGACCCGAGGCTCAACCACAGCGTGGAGGTAGCCTCGGGGATTTCAGACAGTGAGTCGAAGGCGCTGCTTCAGGGTTTTTTTTCAGAGCTTCGCCAGAGAAAAAAGAAAGAAAAGTAAAAAAGAAAATAAGAATAAAGAATTCTTCGGTACAGTAAAGATATTTAAGAAGTGTAGAAATACAGGGAGAGAGTTGATGACTAATCTGTCGGACAATATTTTTCGCGAGTATGACATAAGGGGCGTCTTCGGTACGGACTTAACGGAAGAGACCGCAGAGCTTATCGGGCGCGGTTATGCGGTCTTTGTAGAGAAGAAGATAGGCGGGACGGCGCGCAAGGGACGCTTGAGGGTCAGCATCGGGCGCGACGTCAGGCTCAGTTCGGAGGTTATAAGGGACGCGCTTATAAAGGGGCTTACCGAGAGCGGCATAGACTGCATAGACATCGGCGAGTGCCCGACGCCCCTACAGTACTTCTCTATGAACACGCTTGATGTGGACGGCGGCTTTATGATAACAGGCAGCCATAATCCTCCTGAGTACAACGGTTTTAAGATAAGCGTAGGCAAAGAGACGATACACGGAAGCGGTATACAGGATCTTAAGAATGTCATTCGCGAGTCTGTTCTAGGTAAGCCCTTTACAGTGGCGGCCGAACTCGGCACGGTAGACAGGGTGGAGATAATAGCGAGCTACATAGAGGACGTCTCTGCGCGTTTTCTCCTGCCTCATCTTGAGAAACCGATTAAGGTGGTTCTGGACGCCGGTAACGGCACCGCAGGCCCAGTGGCCCCGGCGTTACTTGGAAACCTCGGCTGCGACGTAGTAGAGTTGTACTGCGACCCGGACGGAAATTTCCCGAACCATCATCCCGACCCGACGGTAGCTGAAAATCTGACAGCGCTTATAGATACGGTAAAGCGCGAGGGCGCCGACTTTGGCGTGGCTTACGACGGAGACGCCGACCGCATAGGGGTGGTTGATGAGAAGGGCGGAATAATCTGGGGCGACAAACTCATGGTCATCTACGCGCGCTCAATCTTAGAAGAGAGACCGGGGGCCACGATTGTTGGCGAGGTCAAGTGCTCCAAGACAATGTACGACGAAATAG
>JADFVP010000100.1 GCA_015222595.1 Pseudomonadota bacterium | reverse complement strand
TTTAGTACGGTTTTACACTCCTAAACAGTAACGGGCACTCAGATGGCTATAGGCACTCTATACATAGTTTCGACCCCTATCGGGAACATGGCTGACATAACCTACAGGGCTGTCGAAGTGCTCGGCTCGGTCGACTTGATCGCTGCCGAAGATACCCGCAGAACGCGCAAACTGCTCTCGCACTACGGCATTCAGGCCGATGTTACGAGCTGTTTCGAGCAGAATGAAGAGGCGAAGGCGCGCGGCTTCGTAAAGAAGCTGAAGGGCGGGGCCTCTATTGCACTCGTCTCTGACGCCGGAACCCCGGCAATCTCAGACCCCGGTTACGTACTCGTAAAGATGGTGCTCGATGCCGGAGTTCATGTGGTCTCGGTGCCCGGTGTCTCGGCCCTCGTCTCAGTTCTCAGCGTCTCGGCGCTCCCCTTAACGAGTTTTACCTTTCGGAGCTTCGTGCCAACGGCAAAGGGCAAGAGACGCGACTACCTGCTTGAGATGAAGGGGCGCGAGGAGACCTACGTTATGTACGAGGCGGCGAGAAGGCTAAGAGTAACGCTTACAGAGCTTGGCGAACTTTTACCCGGGTGCGGCGTTGTCGTCGGGCGCGAGATGACGAAGATCCACGAAGAGGTTATTCGCGGCTCGGTAGAGGAGGTATTAAAAGCAATCGAGGGGCGAGAGCTTAAGGGAGAGGTCACGCTCGTAGTTAGAACAGAGTCCGTCACCAGAGAACTCTCGGACTTAAAGGGCGAGATAGAGTCGCTCTTAAGGGGCGGGGTCAGGCTCAAAGAGGCTGTTAAGGCCCTTGCCAGAGAGTTTGACATATCGAGAAGCGAGTTGTATAAAGAGGCGTTGAAGGTGCAAGAAGAGCTTCGTAGTGAGTAGAGGCGGCGAGTAATCGGTAGCGCGCAGTGTATATAATGGACTGAGGCCCGTCGGGCTCTGTTCTTAACAGATAACAGTCGGGTGATATGAAGAAGATGATTCTAGGCGCCGTGATCGGCGCAATAATAGTTCTGCTCTTTATCTTTTTCGGGGGCGGCAAGTACGTCAGCAAGCTCGGTGTCGAGACCGAGAGCGTGGGCAAAAGGCTCCAGAAGGTAGAGAAGCGCATGAAAAAGGGCGCCAAGGAGGCGCAGAAGAAGGTCGGTAAGACCGCGACAAGCGTAAAGAAGAGCGTGGAGAAGACGACGGATAAGGTGCAGAAAAAGGTCGAGAGCGCCACGGAGAAGGTAAATAAGTTTATAGACTAAGACCGGTCGTTAGCGCAGTCGAGCGTCACGGCGTGCAGGCGTGTTTCTACTCTGCTCCCTTCGGGGCTTCGAGCAGGTCGAAAGCAAAGGTGAGGTCTATGATCTCTTCTCCGGCGTAGAGGTTCTTGATTACCAGCTGTGCCCGTTTGGCGCCCTTTGAAACAGGCCAGAAGATAAGGTACCGCGTAACGGTCTGTAGGGGCGGCACGGTTATTCCGAGATCGTAGAACGACCTCCTGAAGTCTACGAGCCCGCGCTCAAGCGCACGGTCGCTCATTCCAATCTCATACAGGGTCGGGTAGTCGAGTGGCTTCGAGTAACCCATTGTGCTGTCTCTAAGGGCGGTTATAACAGGGTCGTAGCGGACCTTCTGCCGGGAGTTTCTGTTACTGATACTCATCTTCAGCAGAACGAACTCGCGTTCGCGCAGCACGTCGAAGGCCGCAGTGCCGTCTGCGTCTCTAGCCTCCTCGACCGTAACCGTTACGTCACTGTTCTCAAACCGCATTCGGTCACCTCTGCGGGTGTACTTGCCGGAGGAGTCCCGTTTGAGGTCGTCTTTGTCGGACCTTGTTCCTTTGGCCTCGACGCTTTTAGCGCTATCTGTGCCTGCACTCCACTCTTCAACCCGCTCGGACGGGTGGAAGTCCAAACGGCCAATAGGCGCCTTTGCCCCGCAGCCAACCATAACGAGCGAGGTGAGGCCGAACGCAAAAAAGAGGGCGAGAAGCCCTGCGGTACTTCTTCTGTTTTTAGTTCTGTTCTTCATCATCTTTAGAAATTGCATTTTTGTTTTGACCGTGCTGTTAAGAGAGTACTTTGAAGCTCTTGAAATCTCCTCGGTAGGTTCCTGTGTCAACCTCTACGGAGTCGACTCTTGCTCCGTCCGGCCCTGTATGGCACCAGCGGATAAGTTCGGCAACGGCCTCTTTTGAGCCTTGCGCTACTATCTCAACGTCGCCTGCCGGGGTGTTTCTAACCGTTCCAGTAACGCCGGCCTTAGTAGCAACGTCGGAGGCAGTGGCCCTGAAGTAGACGCCTTGGACACGCCCTTTTACCGTTATGTGAGCGCTGTAGTTATCCATAGTTGAAAAGTATCATAGAAATATTTTGTTGGCAAGTTGATGTGCAGAGTCGATAAATGCGTTATAGTGTTTAGAGAAAGTACGAAACAGGTGTGACGCGTTCCCTTTGGTTGAGTGTATCATGTATAGTATAAAGCGCTATCGGGCTTAAGAAGAAAAAAATAGAAAAGGGGTAGCTAAGAGTGGAAGGCAGAGTGGTTATAGTAGGCGGCGGGCTGGCAGGCGCCGAGGCGGCTTTTCAGGTGGCTACGCGCGGAGGGCACGCGGTGCTCTTTGAGATGAAGCCCGGGCGTCGTTCTCCGGCGCATACGCTCGATACATTGGCGGAGCTGGTCTGCTCCAACTCGTTAAAGAGCAACGACATCGGTACGGCATCCGGGCTCTTAAAGGCCGAGATGCGGCGCATGAACTCTCTTGTGCTCGCTGTGGCCGAAGAGACGAGCGTGCCCGCAGGTGGTACGCTTGCCGTGGACAGAGAGGCCTTTTCCGTGCGAGTCACAGAGCGGCTTAAAGAGGCGGGTGTAGAGATAGTTACAGAAGAGGTGACCTCTATTCCGGACGACTCTCCCGTTGTAATAGCCACTGGCCCGCTTACCTCCGAGGCCTTTGCCGCCTCTATCAACGAGCATGTCGGAACCGAGAACCTCTACTTCTACGATGCGGTTGCGCCTATCGTCTATGCCGAGAGTATCGATACGGAGAAGACCTACATGGCTTCGCGCTACGACAAAGGGCCTGCGGACTACATGAACTGCCCGATGAACACGGCGGAGTATGAGGCCTTTGTTTCGGCGCTTATTGAGGCCGACTCTGTAGTGCCGCACGAGTTCGAGAGTACGCCGTACTTTGAGGGCTGCATGCCGATAGAGGCGCTCGCCGAGCGCGGCCCCGACACCCTGATGTTCGGCCCCATGAGGCCTGTCGGGCTTGTAGACCCGCGTACAGGACGCCGACCGCATGCGGTGGTTCAACTAAGGCGCGAGAACACCGAAGGCACGCTCTACAACCTGGTCGGCTTTCAGACGCGCCTCAAGTTCTCAGAGCAGAAGAAGGTCTTTTCGATGATCCCGGGCCTCGAGTCCGCCGAGTTCGCACGTCTCGGCAAGCTCCACCGTAACACCTATATAGATTCACCCCGGCTCCTTACCCGCTTTCAGCGCCTCAGCTCCGAACCGCGCATCTTCTTCGCCGGTCAGATAACAGGAGTAGAGGGCTATATGGAGTCCGCGCTCTCCGGGCTGCTGGCCGGGATAAATTCGCTTCTGGTAGCTTCGGGCACGTCTCCGTGCGTGGTTCCGCCTCCAGAGACTATTAGCGGCGCTCTGATGCGGTATATCTCCGGTGACGGGGCGGATACAGGAGAAGATTCCAAGCGGCCCTTTCAGCCGATGAACTCGAACTTCGGGCTGCTCTCAGCACCTGAGATAAGGAATAAAAAAGAGCGGAGGGCGAAGCAGGTAGAGCTCGCCATTGCCGCAATGGACAGGTGGGCCAATGAGTCCTTGCAACCGAATGACTAATTTGGTATTTAAACAGTATGGATAAGAGAAAAGAGGCGCTCTTGCAGGCGCTAAAAGGAAGTGATTCGGAACACAGGCAGATTGCCGCGAATGCATTGGAGAAGGTAGAGGCGCGTGAGAGGCTACCTCAGTTTGCCGAAAGAATAGCAACTGGAGAGATGCTCGACAAGCTGAGAGCTATCTATGCTATCGGGGACTTGAAGGGGCAGGTTATAATCGACCTGTTGGTCGGAGCCGCCAAGGACAAGAGCGAGGACGTACGCTCCGGGGCTGTAAGGGCGCTTGGAGATATGGGTGATACGCGCGTCTTTAAGGCCCTTGTCGAGGCTCTTAAGGACGAGAGCGTAATGGTGGTTAGAAATGCCGTGGAGGCGCTCGGCAAGTATAACGACTCCAGACTTATCGGCCCCCTGATGGGTATGTTGAAGAATAAGGACGTCGGCGTGCTGGAGATGGCTTTAGAAGCTATAAGCGCGTACGGAGACAAGAGGTCGGAGACGGCGATGCTCTTTTTCGCAGCCAAGGGGAACAGGGCGCTCAAGGCCACTGCTTTGCGCGCACTCGGAAGCATGGACGGCTAGAGGAAGATAGAGCTTTTTGAAAGCAATAAAGAACGGCCTGCAGAGTTACTCTGCAGGCCGTTCTTCTCTTTCCGTATAAAGTAGTTGCTACTTGTCCGACTCTCTGGCCTCGTTCTCAAAGAAGTCCGCAAGCTCTATGTTGGCGGTGGCCGGGTTTACCGTAGCCACTATATTTCTGTCGGGGTCTTCTCTGAGGTCGACCTCTATGGGGTCGTCGAGCGTGTTGCCATCTTCATCGTGGACTACCTTGACGACGGGGCAGGGCGCGTTGTCCGGGTTGCCCTTTATCACGATAGCCGTCTCGCCAGTGGCCAGACGGAGCATAGTGCCGACCGGGTAGAGCCCCACCATGTCCACGAAGGTCTTTAAGGTGGCCGGGTCGAAGTGCCTGCCAGAGAGCGTCATCATAAGTTTTACCGCCTCGACAGGGTCTTGCGGTTTCTGGTATACCCGGAGCGTGGTCAGTGCATCGTAGGCATCGGATATGGTCACTATCTGTGTCAGCGGGTGGACCTTATCTGTGACGTTCGGGTACCCGGAGCAGTCGTACTTGACGTGATGAGCTAGTACCATGTTCTCTATCAGTGCGTCCATCTTCTCCATCTTGTTTACGATCTTCGAGCCCATGGTCGGGTGCTCTTTTATCTTCTCCCACTCTTCGGAACTGAGCCCGCCGGGTTTTCTTATAATGTCTTCGCTGACGCCTGTTTTCCCGACGTCGTGCAAGAGGCCGCCGACTCCGGCGCAGTGTATCTCGTGCTGCGAGAGCCCCATCGCCTTGGCGAGCGACAGGCAGAGTATTGAGACGTTGACCGAGTGGTTGAAGAGGTAGTTGTCATAATTCTTTATCATCGTCAGGCCCATGATGGCGTTTGCGTCCTCAAAGACCGCGGTCGTCATCTCATCGACGATGCTGTTCACGGGCTCGGCCTTCGGTATCTTGCCCATGCGGATTTCGTCCATCACATCTACGATGGCGCCAACAGCGTCGTTGTAGATTTCCAGCACGTTGCGCTTTCCGACCGGGATACTCTTGAGCGTGATGTGGGTAATGCCGGCGGCCTCTACTGCCTTTACAAGCGAGTCTCCCTGTAGAGGCTCGCCGCCAAGCAGATCGACCGCCTTTGTTATCTCGTCCTCTTTAAGCCCGCGCTCGAAGACAATGGCATCGACGTTCATGGCCGCCATATTTTCGAGCAGGTCGGGGTAGAGAGTCTCCGAGTCTTCTATTAAGTCGTCCTCGACGACGAGCGCCTCGTTGACGATAGCCAGAGCAAAGCTCTTCTTGTCCTGTAGCACTTCGGTTAGTTGGGTAAAGGTCTTCTTTAGAGGGGTGAGCGTAGCGGGGTGGCCCACCGGGTAGAGTTTTTTGCTCTTGAGTGAGGCGTTTATGTTCTTTAGTATCTCTTCAAAGTCTATCATGCTCATGCCTTTTTCTCTCTCCCGTCAAGTATCCTCTTGCAGGTGTTGAAGAGGTCTCCCTCTGAACCCGCCAGGACCTTCTCTATTGCCTTGAATGCATCTTCTCCGCCTACCATGCCGAGTGCGTTGGCTGCCAGGGCCCTGAAGTCTTCGTTCGTACCTTTGCTGAACCACCTCTTCTTCAGCAGTATCTTGCTAAGGTGTACGACCGCTCTCTGGTCGCCTATTATGCCGAGTGCCTTTATGGCCTCGCGCTTTGCCTCCTGAGACTCCGCAAAGGAGTCCCAGCTGAGCGCGATCTTTCCGAGCTGCTCTATGGCCGCCGGGTCTCTGAGCATTCCGAGAGAGGTTATGGCCTGGTTCACAAGCGCCTTGTCGGACTCATCGAGCGCCTCGATAAGAAACTGCGTGCTCCTCTCGGACGCAATGCGCGCCATGCTCTTTAAGACCTCGCGCTTGACCCTTAAGTCTTCATGGAGGTATGTCTGCTGAAGCATATCTAACGTTATCGGGTCGCCGATCTCTCCCAGGAGCGCAACCATCTGGCGCACGGCGTACCATGTCTCGCTCTTGAGTTCGCGCTCTATATGCGGCAGTATCGGGTTGCCGAAGAGGACGGCAGTGTTGAAGAGGTTTCTCCGGGTGGACGCCTCCTTGGCGTCTATCAGCACGATGAGGAGCAGCTCTATCGCATCATCTCCCCTTCTGACTATCATCTGCTGTATCGCTGCTCTGTGCGCCTCCTCCTTGCGCCCCGCCCGGTCTATAAGATACCGCAAGACCTCTTTATTTACAAGGAACTGATCGAGCCTCTCTCTGGCTATAGTGCAGATATCCGGGTCGCGTCCCGTGGCGGATTCCGAGTGGTTGAAGAAGAGCAGCAGTGCGGGGAAGGTCTCGGCCAGGCTCTTCTCTTTGATGAGCGACTCTACCTTTTCATTCACCCTTACCGAGAGGTCGTTGTACCTTAGAAAGTCGCCTTCATTCTCTATCTTTTCGAGCAGCTCCTGAAGCTGCTCGTCTACAGGCTCCTCTTCGGCCTCCGGCTCGCTAAGCTCAACTTCTGCTTCGGCCTCCTCTTCACCCTCTTCCGCTTCGGGCTGCGTCGTTTCGACACTCAGTTCTTTCTCTTCCTCTTTTTCAGCCTCTTTCTCTTCGAGCTGAGCCTTGAGCCGCTTGAGGTCTTCGTAGCGCATCTCGTTCAAGAGCACGCCCTCGACGCTTTTGGAAGCGAGTATCGACTCAACTCCGCCTTTGGCCGCTATCTCATCCGGCTCTATCTGTACAATTTCAAGGAAGTGTGCAAGCTCTTCGGCAGTAATATCGTGGGTAATGGTGAACTCTTTGACGCGCCGGTAAAAGAGTTTCTTTGCGAGCCCGGCAAGGTCTTCGTTCTCAGGGGCGATCGGGTTCTTGTCGCTAAAGAAGCCCTTTTTGCTCAGAGTGAACTTTAGCTCTTCGCCCTCACCCATCTTTTCGAGCATTAAATTGTGGCAATTTTGCAGTGCGTTTTCAAGGTTAGGATGCCCCTGCGGATAGAAATTATGCATCTTGACAGCCTTGTTCAGTTCCATTAGTATGAGGTTGTAATCATTCAATTCTAAAGGCATCTTTTTTGTCTTTTTTTTAGGGATAATGGCTGTTTCGCAGGTTAGTTTAGTCTTTCTTAGCATAGCAAAACTGTAAAGATTGTCAACTGATAAACATTTCTTTCAGGGGGGCCGGACCAGGGCCTGCCGGTGCTCTTCTTTAATATCGAACCTGCTTGTTTTCTTTACACCTTCTCTACCTCTGGGGTCACTCCAATATGGCAAAGCCGAAGAGTCTCTATAAGTGCCGGTCGTGTGCGCATACCTCTGTGCAGTGGCTAGGTAAGTGTCCGAAGTGCGGCGAGTGGGAGACGTTTGTCGAAGAGAGTGTTGAGCGCGCACCCAAAAAAGGCTTCGATTACTCTTCCGGTGACGCGCCTACCCCTATTGCAGAACTCTCAACTGCTGCTGAGGGCATACGGTTCTCTGTCGGCATCGGAGAACTCGACCGAGTGCTCGGCGGTGGTATCGTCAGGGGCTCTGCAGTTCTGGTCGGCGGAGACCCGGGCATAGGCAAGTCGACGCTTCTACTCCAGGCCATGGGCTCCTTGGCCGAGGCCTCTCACAGAGTGCTCTACGTCTCTGGCGAAGAGAGTCCGCAGCAGATACGCCTTCGCGGGGCGCGTCTCGGGGTGCTCTCCGACTCGCTCATAGTCTACTCCGAAACATCTCTAGAAAAGATCTTCAAGGCTGCCGAGTCCGTGGAGCCCGATGTTATCGTCATCGACTCCATTCAGACCGTTCATTCGTCCGAGATCGACTCTTCTCCTGGGTCCATGGCGCAGGTGCGCGAGGTATCGGCAAAGCTGATCTCTTTTACCAAGAAGAGGAACATACCGCTCTTTATAGTAGGCCACGTTACCAAGGACGGCTCCATAGCCGGCCCCAAGACCCTTGAGCATATGGTCGATACCGTGCTGTACTTCGAGGGCGAGAGCGGCCACTCCTTCAGAATACTGAGGGCGGTGAAGAACCGCTTCGGTTCCATAATGGAGATAGGTATCTTCGAGATGCGAGAAGAGGGACTGGTCGAGGTTGCCAACCCGTCGGAGTTCTTTCTGGCCGAGAGGCCCGAGGGAGCGTCGGGCTCGGCCGTTGTGGCGAGCCTTGAGGGCACGCGTACCATACTGGTCGAGATACAGTCGCTGGTCTGCAAGAGCGCATACGGCATGGCGCGCCGTACGGTAGTGGGGCTAGACCTCAACAAGGTTATGTTGCTAGCCGCCGTGCTGGAGAAGAAGGCGGGAATAGCCCTTACCGACCACGATATTTTCGTTAAGGTGGCCGGGGGCATCAGGCTCGACGAGCCTGCCGTGGACCTTGGCGTCATTGGCGCGATAAGCTCCAACTACTACGACCGCGTGATAAGAGAAGGAAGCATGCTCTTTGGCGAAGTAGGACTTGCCGGTGAGGTGCGGGCCGTAAGCCATGTGGAGCAGAGGGTTAGCGAGGCTGAGAAGCTCGGCTTTGTGCGCTGCATACTCCCCAAGGACAACCTCAAGGCCTTTAAGGGCCGGGCCGGCAAGGGCCTGAAGGTAGAGCTTGTAGGGGTTTCGACGGTCGGAGAGGCGATAGAGGCTCTTTTCTAGGCTGGCTTTCTTATAGAAGTAAGTACGGCAAGGGTGAGTGCGGTACAAGCTGGTGCTGCTGTTTTTCCGCACCTCTTCTGGTATAATCGTTTCAGTTTTATGAAATCTAAAATAACGGCAACAGGGGGGGAAGAAGAGGCATGGCAATGTTTTGTTTGGGCACTAAGGTCCGAAGAACTGGTCTGCTGGTTGGCGTAAGGTCTTTGGCGGTCTCTTTACCTCTTTCGGCGTTTCTCTGTACAGTGCTTTTTCTTTTCTCCTTCGTGGCGCTCGTTCTCGCTTCAGGCCCGGCTGTCGCTGCACCCGGGTCCTCTGTAAGCGAAACTTCTGCGAGCGCCAGCACTGTTACGAACATAAACTTTACCGACTCCGGTCAGCACCGTTACGCTACGCATCTTCTTGAGAGCGGCGACTACAGGGGAGCTGCCCGCGAGTTTTCACGCCTTATCGAGAACTTCCCGCTCAGTTCGTTCGTTGCTCCTGCGCAGCTCGGCATGGCGAGAGCGCACTTCTCTTCGGGCCGCTATACCGAAGCCGAAAGGGGCGCACGGCTATACTTAAAGAACTTTCCTGAGAGCAAGGAGCTGGACACGGCGCTAGAACTCTTTCGGCGCGCGCGTAGCGCCCGGAATACCCCGCCTGTTGCACCGGCACTGAAACCTGAGAAGCTCTCAGCGCAGACAGGCTCTGTAGCAAGCTCCGGCGCGATAAAGGCCGTTCAGATACCGCTCTTTCTTCAGAGCGATTATAGCGACATAGGCATCGAGATGGCGCGGTTAAAGGCTTCGGGGCTTGATACCGTTATAGTAAGGGTATTTCATAATGCAGGAGACAGGTACTACGCCTCTGCAGACCCTGTTGACGGGGTCTGGAACGAGACCGGAGTCTACTTCAAGACCGACCACGCGCCGGTAATAGACGATGTGCTCGGCCCGCTTGTTGAACTCGCCCACGCGAACGGGCTTAAAATATTCGCCTGGATGACTACCCGGTACGCCGACTACGGACTAGAGCACAGAAGCGATCTGGCCTGTGGGGCATACGACCTCAAGAAGAAGAGGGGTGTCAGGTGCAAGGGGCTCGACCTCTTCAATGAAGAGGCGGTAGAGCATCTTGAGGCCCTCTACTCGGACCTCGCCGAGTACGCCATAGACGGCATTCTGTTTCAGGACGACCTTGTGCTGCGCCAGACCGAGGGTTTTGGAGAACGCGCCGAAACGCTCTTCGAGGCTGAGTTCGGTTCGGCTCCGGCCCCGGAGCGGCTCTACATAAGCAAGGGCCCGGGGCGTAGTGTCGACTACACGCCGCTCTTCTGGCGGTGGGCCGCGTGGAAGAACGCGCGGCTGCTAGAGGTCGCTTCACGGTTAAAGAGCGTTGTGAAGACCAAGAACCCGGAGGCGCGCTTTGCCATAAACCTCATGTACGAGAGCGTAACGAACCCGCCGTATGCGTTGGCGTGGCTCTCGCAAGACCTTACGGCAGCCGTTGAGGTCGGTTTCGATTACTACTCCATCATGGCCTACCACAGGCAGATGGAGAGCGAGCTGAACAAGCGGCCTATTGCTATTCGCGGCCTTATAGGCAAGATGGTCGCCGACGCCACCAGAACTGTCAAGGAGCCCTCAAAGGTGCTCGTAAAGCTGCAGATAGTCGATTGGGAGACCGGCGAGAGCGTAGAAGATGGTGAGGTGACGGAGATTCTGAAAGAGATATCGCACTCTCTGCCCGTCTCTCTTGCGGTGGTTCCGTACAGGGACGACTTTCCGTACAGCGAACTTTCGACAAAGAACGGTGAGGCTCTACTCGGACGAACTTCAGCCAGATAGTAGGGGTAAAGTACCCACCCCGGTAAAACAGATAACCTGAACAACGGCAGGCGGCAGCATGGCCTTTTCCATTCGCACAAGACTTACATTCTGGTACACGGCGCTCCTGACGGTCAGCCTCATCCTCTTTGCGGCCACCTTCTCGTATACGCTCTCGAAAATCTTTATGAGCCGTATAGACAGGCAGGTCGGCTCTATTGCCAATATGATGGTCCATACCGTTATGAACCCTAGAGGGGAGATTTTGCTGCCCGCAGATTTCGAGATAATACTCGAACGCTTCTTCGGTGTCAGAACTGCCGGGAGCTATATTCAGGTTATAGACCAGCACGGCAATATACTCGGAAGGTCGTCCAACCTCTCAGGGGCCAACCTTCCTATCAGCCCGGAGACGTATGCCAATGCTGTGAACAAGGCCACTACCTTCGAGGTTGTGCCGCGCTTTGGCTCTTACTCGATGCGGATGGTGACAAAGCCGATAGTCTTCAAGGAAAAGGGGCTTGTGGCTATAGTGCAGGTAGGCACGTCGCTCGAATTTATGGAAGAGATCTTCAACTCGCTCATCTATATCTTTACAATAGGCATTGGTGTTGCGGTGCTGGTAGCGGCAGCGGTCGGAACGTTTCTGGCACGCAAGGCCCTGCACCCGGTAGCCGAGCTTACATCCGCCGCCAGAAGGATAGAGGCCGAGAGCCTGAACGAGCGGATAGATATAGCTACTCCGAACGACGAGATAGGCATGCTCTCGACGACCATCAACGAGATGATAGAGAGGCTGGAGAAGTCCTTTAGCCAGATAAAGCAGTTTACGGCCGATGCCTCGCACGAGCTCAAGACGCCGCTTACGATAATGAAGGGCGAGGTGGAGATAGCGCTTCGTGCCAAGGACGACCCTGAGTACCTTAGAGAGACGCTGGAATCGAGCCTTGAAGAGATAGACAGAATGAGCGATATAGTAAATAATCTGCTCGACCTGACGAAGATAGAGGCTGAGCGGAAGGCGACGCCGACGGTGCCCGTAAGGGTCGATAAGGTCTTGACGGAAAGGTTCGACGCCATCAAGAGGGTTGCGGCGGAAAAGGGCGTTGAACTCGTTATGGAGTCTAACAGCGCTGCGCTTACGGTCTCTGGAGAGAGCGTGCGCATAGGGCAGCTGCTCTCTAACCTGATAGACAATGCCGTTAAGTATACGCCCGGCGGCGGTAAGGTCAGCGTGTCGAGCGCGAGCGAGGACTCTTGCGCGGTCATCCGAGTGAAAGATACCGGGGTCGGTATTGATAAAGAAGATATGCCGTTCATCTTCGACCGCTTCTTCCGTGTGGACAAGGCCCGCACGGGGGGCGTTGGGGGCGCGGGGCTCGGACTCAGTATCTGCTCCGAGATTGCCGAGTCTTTGAAGGGGGAGATAACGCTCGATAGCGCCATAGGGGTAGGCTCTACCTTTACGCTTCGCCTGCCTCTTTGCGACGCTACTGCGTAGAAGGCACGTGGAGCCAGGAACATAATAATAAGCGGGTTCGCAATTAAGTTAGCGCACCATAACTAAAGTCAATGCTTCAATTACAGAAGGAGAGTTGAAATGAGAGTTGGCATACTTACAGGCGGTGGTGACTGTCCGGGGCTAAATGCCGTTATAAGAGCGGTCGTGAAGCGCGGTCTTCAGTTCGACTTTGAGTTTGTCGGCATAAGAGACGGCTGGGGAGGGCTTGTTGAGAAGTCCACTATAGAGCTTTCTAACGAAGCGGTCTCCGGGATTCTGCCCGTTGGAGGCACTATACTCGGCACCTCAAGGACCAATCCGTACAAGACGGAGGGCGACGTCGATAAGGTCAAGGCGAACCTGAAAGAGCTTGGCATAGACGCCCTTATCTGTATCGGCGGCGACGATACGCTAGGTGTCGCGTCGAAGCTCTACGACGAAGGCATACACACTATAGGGGTTCCTAAGACCATCGACAACGACCTGTCTGCAACCGACTTTACCTTCGGTTTCGACACAGCCGTATCCATAGTCACCTGGGCGCTCGACAGGCTGCACACCACCACAGAGGCCCACCACAGAGTCATGGTCGTGGAGGTCATGGGCAGGCAAGCAGGCTGGATAGCCGTTTACGGAGGGCTCGCCGGAGGGGCCGACGTTATACTTATTCCCGAAAAACCGGTAGACCCCGACGAGGTCTGCAAGTATATAGAGAAGAGAAAGGCCAAGGGCAAGCACTTCAGCCTAGTTGTGGCGGCAGAGGGCGCGCAGCTGAAAGAGGGCACGGGCATAATGACGAAGGACGACTCTACCGACGCTTTCGGGCATGCTAAGCTCGGCGGCATAGGCGAGTTTCTGGCCCGCGAGATAGAGGCCAAGACGGGGCTTGAGTCCCGCCACGTTGTTCTCGGACACCTTCAGCGCGGAGGAACACCAACCTCGTTCGACCGCATACTAGCCACCCGGTTCGGGGTACGCGCCGTCGAACTCGTTGATGAGGGTAAGTTCGGACAGATGGTCGCTCTTCAGGGCAACGCCATAGTGGATGTCTCTTTGCACGAGGCGACTTCGAAGACAAAGACGGTCGATATGGAGATGTACAAGACCGCAAGCGTTTTCTTCGGATAAGAGCCTTGGGTTAAGAACCTTTCGGACGATATAGGGCGTGAACAAGGCATACTTTGAATAAGATATACAAAGAAGTGCTTACTCCTGCCGAGGAGAAGTTCGAGCGATGGAGAAAGGGCGTGGGGCTCGTTGCGGGTCCGGTGCTCTTTCTCGTCCTCTATTTGAGCCCCGCAGGTGATGTCACAGAAGAGGTTCACAAGCTGACTGCGGTGCTCGCCTTTGTTCTCATCTTCTGGCTTACCGAGGCTGTGCCGCTGCCCGTTACCGCGCTTCTAGGCGCAATTTTGAATATTGTTCTGGGTGTCGGTCCGGCCAAGGCCGTGCTCGCGCCTTTTGCCCACCCGCTGGTCTTTCTCTTTATAGGTTCCTTTATCCTTGCCGAGGCTATAACTCTTCACGGACTCGACAGACGGTTCGCCTTTGCAATCTTTTCCATAAAGTCTCTACAGAAGAGCCCCTTGAGGATTCTCTTTGCCATAGGTGCGGTCTCTGCCTGCGCCTCTATGTGGATATCGAACACGGCCTCTACCGCCATGATGCTGCCGATCGCGCTCGGCGTGCTCGGAGCGATGCGCGAGATTGGTGATAAGGGGAGCACAGCCGAGGAGAGTGGCGGGTTCCGCTACAGCGCCTTCTTCACCGCGATGATGCTGATGGTCGCCTACGGGGCATCGGTCGGCGGCATAGCGACTCCTGTCGGCACGCCTCCGAACCTGATCGGCATAGGCATGATAGAGGAACTTATTGGCACGAAGATAAGTTTCTTCGAGTGGATGAGCTTCGCGCTTCCGATTGTAATAGTTATGTTTATCTACCTCTTCTTCGTGCTCGGTGTTGTTACGCCCTTTGGCAAGCTCGACCTGACCGGTATCAGCGAGTATGTCGCCTCTGCAAGAAGAGAACTTGGCAGATGGAGCCGTGCAGAGAAGAACACCGCTTTCTGTTTTGCCGTTGCGGTTACGCTCTGGATTCTGCCTAGTATATGCGGGCTTGCGCTCGGCAAGGAGCACGACCTTGCGCGTCTTTTAAGCACCCGGCTAAATAGCGGGGTAGTGGCAATTTTAGCGGCGTCGCTTCTTTTTTTGCTTCCCGTCTCGTTAAAGCGGCGCGAGTATACGATGCAGTGGGACCGGGCGGTAAAGATAGACTGGGGCACGATACTGCTCTTTGGCGGAGGCTTGAGCCTCGGCAGCCTGATGTTCTCAACAGGGCTTGCGGCCAACCTTGGCGAGTTCCTTACCTCCTTTACCGGGGCCGAGAGCCTCTGGGCCATTACTGCCATTTCCACTGCCCTTGCGATAATCCTTAGCGAGGCGACCTCGAATACCGCCTCGGCAAATATGGTAATTCCCGTCGTCATCGCTACGGCTCATGGCATGGGGGTCTCTCCGATGCCCCCGGCAATAGGGGCGTGCTTAGGAGCGAGTTTCGGCTTCATGCTCCCGGTTTCAACACCGCCGAACGCAATAGTTTACGGCAGTGGCCTCGTCACTATACTCCAGATGGTGAAGAAGGGTATCTTCTTCGATATCGGAGGTTTTATTATTATAATGGTCAGCCTTATGCTCTTAAGGCCCATTATGGGCTGGTGATAGACTCTTCAATACGAAAGGGGCCTGCTATGAGGCTCTGCAGAGTCGGTCTTTTTTGTCTTCCGTTTTCTGCTCTGCTGCTGTCCTTTATACTGCTTACTGTCTCCGCCTGTACGAAGCAGGGTACGCCCGAAGAAGAGATCAGAAAGAGTATAGACCTTGTAGCCGGAAGCGTAAGAGAAAAGGACGTGAAGGCCTTTATGGACGCGGTTTCGCGCGACTATAGAGACCCGTCGGGACTGGAGCGTAGAGGAGTGAAGGGGATGATCTTTCGCCAGTTCATGGCCCCGGGTGAGTTGAAACTCTTTGTACGAGACGTGGCCATAGAGGTAGTTGAACAGAACGGAACCAGAGCCGTTGTAGAGGCACGTATCTTTCTGGTGAGGGCTGGCACAGGAGAGAGTATTGCAGAGACGCTACCGACTGACGCCGAGGGCTTCAGGTTCAGGGTTGTAATGGGGCTGGAAGAGGGTAGATGGAGGGCGAGAAGCGCCGAGTGGGAGGCGGTGGGCCTGCTGGGGCTGATATAGTTTTCATACAAAGACAAGATTGTTTGTTAAGAAAGTGCGCTCTGCGGTCGAAGAGACTGAGAGAGAAAAACTGGTGGAGGTATGGAGATGGCAGAGGGTACCGGCCACGTTGTGGTCTTTAGTACGGCCCCGAATAGGGCCGAGGCCGAACAGATAGGCAGAACCGTTGTAGCCGAGCGGCTCGCGGCCTGCTGTAACGTGGTGGACGGCATACGCTCTATCTACTGGTGGAAGGGCGAGGTCTGTGAAGAGAACGAAGTGCTCTCTATCTACAAGACCCGGAAAGAGCTTTTCTGTCGCCTGAAAGAGAGGATAAAGGAGTTGCACAGCTACGAGGTGCCCGAAGTCATAGAACTCGAAATAACCGGGGGTCTCGAAGAGTACCTCGGGTGGATAGAGACCGAGACAGGGCAGTAGCGGGCTCTGTCGGGCTATAGAATCTTCTTACTATAAATATTGCTACTTAAGAAAATTGAATTGACAATGGAATTACAATTGTGCTACTAATATTTGTTGCACGTTAGCAATACTAAGAACGTTTGAGCCGCTAGCTCAGTTGGTAGAGCACCTGCCTTTTAAGCAGGTGGTCCGGGGTTCGATCCCCCGGCGGCTCACCATAATCGAAAGTCGGCCTTTTATCCTTATCTCTCAGGTAGGCAAGTATAGGCGACTAACGGCTTAACGGAACTATATAGATTAGACTTTTTGGGGCTCTTGGTAAGAAAAAGAGCAGATACGACTTAGTCCCCATCGTCTAGTGGCCAAGGACACCGCCCTTTCACGGCGGCGACGGGGGTTCGACTCCCCCTGGGGACGCCATTAATATCAACGGGTTAGCTTAATTGCTAGCCCGTTTTTATTTGGA
>JADFVP010000099.1 GCA_015222595.1 Pseudomonadota bacterium | reverse complement strand
TCCCAGACCCGCTCGGCGAGCCACATGCCCTTGGGTTTACGGCCCAGCATAAGCTCTATACGCTCGGACATTAAAGAGATCTGTCCGACCCTGTCTTCGTCCGGGATTACCGGCAAAATAGGCTCATAGAAGCCGCCGCCCATGACCTCGACCTGCCCGCGATCGACCATTGTGGCCAAGAGCTCAATATACTCGGGCCTGTTCTTCGCCATCCAGTCGAGCAGATAACCGGAGTTGTGGAGCGTCAGTTTTATGGAAGGGTAGCGCGAAAGGGTCTTCAGAAAAGGCCAGTACGACTGCTTGTATGCGTCTTTAAGGACAAAATCGAAGTTTCCGGCAGGCTGGTGATTGTGTATGCAGAGCGAGAGGTAGACCATTAAGGGTGGCTCTCCTTTAAATGTGGACAATTGGTTAAGATTTATAACCGGTTAAGGTTTTCTTTACTCTTGAGGTTCTAAAAATACTGTATCAAGGTGCGTGCTCTGTGACAAGTATTTAATAACCCTACAGAAGCTCTACTACGTGAACGACCTTCTTATCGACCCCATAGTGGTGCATGGCGTCTCTCAGCTGTACTATGCAGCCCGGACAGGCCGTTGCCACAACGTCGGCGCCGCTTCGAAGCGCGCCGTCGGTCTTGCGCTTTGTAATAGCAATGCTGAGATCGTAGTTCGTCATGGACAAGCCACCGCCGAGGCCGCAACAGGAGCAGGCGAACTTCATGTTCCTGAACTTAACGCCGGGCGCGGCCTCCAACAGGGCGCGAGGCTCGGCCTTTATACCCTGATTTCTGTTCAGATGACAGGGGTCGTGGTACGTTACGCTCAGTTCACCGGACTTCTCAAGGGACTTCTCCCCGGACTCTTCCATAGACTTCATGGGCCCAAGGTCGCGCGCCAGAAGCTCCGTAATATCGCGCACCTTGGAGCTAAAAGCCTCTGCACGCTCCCTCATCTCATCGTCATCTTCAAAGAGTTTCTTAAAGACTGTTTTTAGCCCGTGGCTGCACGTTGCGCACGAGGTCGCAATGTAGTCGGCCCCGTACGTCTCGAAGAGCTCTATGTTCTTCTTCGCAAGTCTCGTCGCGGTCTCTATGTCTCCGGTATAGAAGGCCGGCATGCCGCAGCAGACTTGGGCCCGAGGCACGCTAACCGTAGCCCCTGTCCGCTCAATACACTTAATGGACGCAGTGCCGACCTGCGGCATAAGGTAGTTTACGCCGCAACCCGCAAAGAAGGCGACGCGCGGGCTGCCATCTGAATCGTCATCCGCTTTAGGCTTTACGCGCTTGCCGAGCTTGCGCGCCTCTTTCATGTCGAGAAAGAACTTTCCGGCTACTTCTGGCATCAGCCTGCCCCCGCCGACCATCGGCAAAGAAAAGCGCGAGACGAGGCCCGTATCGGTCTCGGCACCCTTGAAGAAGAGGCTCTTGAAGCGCGTGCCTAGTTTGAGCGCGAACGGCATAAGGCGCGTTGAGTCGAGGTTCTTGAATACTAAAGAAGCTAAGAAGGGCAGCCCCTTCTTCTCTACCATCGCGGCCCTGGCGGCCAGATAGACGTCGGTGGTCTTTACGCCCGCCGGGCAGACGTCTCTGCAGCCGCCGCACATGGCGCACTCCTTTATGTGGCGCATGTAGTTCTCGCTCATCTCTATCTCACCGTCGAGATAAGCCTTAATCAAGGTCAGCTTGCCACGCGCGCACGCGCTCTCTCTAGCGAGCACGCGAGTGGTCGGGCAGATAGAGCGGCAGGTGCCGCACTTTACGCATTTATCTATTTCGGGGCGAAAACTCTCTAAGTCTTTCATCTTATTTCTCACGTCTTTTAAAACAGTACCCCGTCTAAGGCAGGGCTCATGCTAAACATTCGGCTAAGCGTTCGTGTTTGGAGCAGTGCTGCCTTCGGCAACGGTCTCATCCATAAAAATTTTTCCGGGGTTGAGTATGCCCTTCGGGTCGAGAGTCTCTTTAAGCGTCCGCATAAGCGCGATCTCTACGGGGCCGAGTTCCATATCGAGATACTTCGCCTTTGTGGTGCCGACGCCGTGCTCGCCGGAGATCGTGCCGCCTAAAGAGAGCGTAAGCTCAAAGGCCTCGTTCACGGCCTCTTCTGCGCGTGCAGCCTCGGCAGCGTCTGTTTTGTCATACATTATGTTCATATGGATGTTGCCGTCTCCGGCGTGCCCAAAGCAGGCTATGATGAGGTCGTGGCTCTTGCCGAGCGCTTCGAGTCCCGTCATCAGCTCCATTATCTTCGATCTTGGCACAACAACGTCTTCGTTTATCTTGTTCGGCTTCAGCTTAAAGAGCGCAGGAGAGATGGAGCGGCGCGCCTTCCAGAGCGTCTTGACGTCCTGCTTGCCTGTTGCAGTCTCTAACCCCGTGGCCCCGACCGCCATGCAGACCTCGCGCACTCGCGCGGCCTCATGAGAGGCCGACTCTTCGGTGCCGTCCACCTCTATTATCAGAAGCGCTCCGGCCCCGCCGAGGCGTTCCGGGTCGTACTCTTCTATGCACTTAATACTGAAGGCGTCTATTATCTCTAGCGTCGACGGCTGTATGCGCGCTGCGACTATGTCGGCTACCGCTACGGCGGCGGCTCCAATATCGGCAAATGAAACGAGCATCGTGATAACGGACTGCGGCTTCGGGATAAGCCTTAAAGTGGCCTTGGTAATAATGCCGAGCGTACCCTCGGAGCCGGTCATGAGGCGCGTAAGGTCGTAACCGACGACGCCTTTCATCGTAGAGGTTCCGGTCTTTATTATCTCGCCCGTAGGCAGCACGACCTCAAGGGCTAAGACATAGTCGCGCGTAACGCCATACTTAACGGCCCTTGGCCCCCCGGCGCACTCGGCGATATTGCCTCCAATGGTGGAAATCTTCTTTGAGGTCGGGTCGGGAGGGTAGAACAGTCCCACTGCCTCGACATCCTGCTGGAACTCCCACGTGATAACGCCCGGCTCCACTGTGGCCGTAAGGTTCTCTTCGTCTATATCCAGCGTCTGCTTCATGCGCTCGGTAGAGAGCACCACGCCTCCCGCGATTGCGAGGCTGCCGCCGGTGAAGCCGGAGCCGGCTCCGCGCGGAATTATAGAAAAACCTTCTCTGTTAGCAAGTTCGACAATGCGCGACACCTCAACCGCCGTTACCGGAAAGACGACGGCATCTGGCATAAATGTTGTGTTGGTAGCGTCGTACGAATAGCACAGAAGATCCTCCTTGGAGGCCGTTATGTTCTCGGCGCCGACCACTGTCTCGAGCGCTGCATAGATGTTGTCTGAAAGCATAAGTAGTCCTTCTGTCTGCAACTTACGTAACTGAGCCGGCAAGGGCGAAAAGGGAGCGAACCCGTCCGTGCAAAGACTGCGTAACTACATGTAATCATTAAACCATAACTGCACCAAAGCAGAGGCGCGTCACCTTAAATGGTATCAGAAAAGAGGTATAAAGTCTATGTAAGGAGAGGTGTTGGTCGGTATAGACCGGTACCGGCAGACCTCAGAGAGAGGGACCGGGAAAGGGCGTTGTCGGTTGATAAAAGAAGCGTTGTCAAAGGATAAAGAAAGAAGCCGTGAGACAGAACAAGAAGCCGGGAGATAGAAAAAGGAGCCCGATGGCCAGACCACCCGGCACTGCCTGCTCTACTCCTTATCCTCTTTAAGAACGTAACCGACGCCGCGCACCGTATGGATCAGCTTGTGCGACACATCTTTATCGACCTTTGCCCGCAAATGATTTATATAGACGTCCACGACATTGGTCTCGGAGTCGAAGGCCTGATCCCAGACATGCTCGCTGATGAGCGTACGGGTAAGCACGCGGTCGGGGTTTCTTATCAGGTACTCTAAAAGCGCGTACTCCTTTACGGTGAGATCTACCTCTTTCTCCCCGCGCTTCGCCTTGCGGGTTGCCGGGTCGAGCGAAAGGTCGGAGAACTTCAGAACAGGAGAGCCGTAGCCGCCTCTTCGCATCAGAACCCGAAGGCGCGCCAGAAGCTCTTCGAAGGCGAATGGTTTGGTCAGGTAATCGTCGGCCCCGACGTCTAAGCCCTTTACCCTGTCCTCTACCGAGTCGCGCGCAGTTAAAAGAAGCACAGGCGCCTCGACGCCCTTCTCCTTAATCTCTTTCAAGACATCGAGCCCGCTCTTGCCCGGCAGCATGATGTCGAGAATAATAGCATCGTAGTCGTTAACCTCGGCGTAGTGCTGTCCGTCTATCCCGTCGTGAACAACGTCAACGGCGTAGCTCTCCTGCTCAAGCCCGCGCTTAATAAACGAGGCGACCTTCTTTTCGTCTTCTATTACAAGCACTCTCATATCTTCACCCTTTCGAATTATCAGTTCGAACTTTCAGAGTCGTTAT
>JADFVP010000011.1 GCA_015222595.1 Pseudomonadota bacterium | reverse complement strand
TTTGAAGGCAGCCGGACGCGCCGGAGTCGGCGCGACAATAGGGCTTGCCATAGGCACGGCGGCAAAGCTGTCGCTCGGCTTTACGATGATAATGCTCTACATCTTTATGCGGATTGTCAATTCGGGGTAAGGGTCAGGCTAGGGTCGGGGTATGAGTAACAACCGGCACGAAAGCCGACCACTCGGGAGATTGTTCGAGATAGAAAGCACGAACGTGCCGAAATAAAACGCACGCTAGTGCTATATAAAAACTTCGTCGAGACAGATGTGGTTCGCGCACTATTTAAAGGCTTCGCCCATGCCTTCGAGGCTTTCGAGAGTGTAGACCGGGCCGTCCTGGCAGACGTACGAAGAGTTTATCTGGCAGTGGCCGCACTTGCCGACCCCGCACTTCATCCGACGCTCTAACGAGAGCAGTATGTCGGACTCTGCCATGCCCATTCTCTTCAATTTTGCGACCACAAAGCGGTACATTATTGGCGGGCCTATTACCACTGCGGTGGTCTGTAGCGCATTCAGCTTTACCGGTCCCATGAGGTCGGTCACGAGGCCGACTCGACCGTTCCAGCCCTCTGTGCCGCTGTCCACTATTACGTCTACACTTAGGCCCTTCTTCTTCCAGACTTTAAAGTCGCCGGTGAAGAGAACCTCTTCGGGGCTCTTTGCGCCGTAAAGAAGTTTAAGCTCTCCGTACGCCTTGCGCCCGTTAAGAACAGCCAGCAAAAGCGAGCGCATGGGGGCTATGCCGATGCCGCCGGCTATAAAGATGATGTCGCGCCCCTTAAGAGCGGTGGTGTCGAAACCGTCGCCAAAGGGGCCGCGCAGACTGAGGGTGTCTCCGGGGCCGAGCCGATGGAGAGCCCCTGTCAGGTTTCCGGCCACCCGTATACAGAGTTCTATGTCGGAGCCCGTGGCAGAGGGCGCGCAGACCGAGATCGGCGCCTCGCCGTAACCGGGAAGCCCGACCATGTAGAACTGCCCGGGCGCGTGGGCAGGTGCGGCCTTACGGGCTCTTCGAGCCTCTCTCTTAAGGCGAAATAATTTCTCGCACGCGCTTATCGACTCTACCCGCTCTACTGTTACGGTCTCGGGCAGGTAGGGCGAGTCGGTCTGTCTGCACTCATTAGACACTTTCGTTTTTGCCACTCTCGCTTTAGTCACTCTTTGTACGCGCCTTTCCCGCTTCCTTACCCGCTACCTTGTCTACTCCCCTTGCCTCTTTGATCAAGCTGTTGGTAACCTCGGTAATATTTATGCCTACGAGACAGGTTCTCGAACACCTGCCGCACCCGACGCAGAAGAGCGAGTCGAACTTTTTGACTCCATAGTTGAGCTTGCGGTTGAAACGGTGACGCAGGCGCTCGGCGCGCGTACGCCTGAAATTATGTCCCCCTGCCACGAGCGTAAAGTCGTCGAGCGTACAACCGTCCCACACCCTGTACCGCTCTGCGCTCTTTTGGTCGCTGGTGAGTGCGTCGCGCACATCGAAGCAGTAGCAGGTCGGGCAGACATGGTTGCAGGCCCCGCAACCCGTGCAAAGTGCACCTATCTCGCCCCAGACCGGACTTTCGTCAGACGCAGCGAGTACCGCAGGCAGCTCTTCTTTGGGCGTATTGAGCTTTGCGGTGAAGGCGGCGAGCTTAGACTCGTAGTAACGGGTAAGCCCCTCCAACTCGGCCTTGGTAGCGCGACGTCCCCAGGCGTACTTCTTCAAGAGCTTCGCTCCGCGCTCCGTGCCGACCCTTATGATTGCGCCGCGCTTCAGCTCGTGTATAAAGAGGTCGAAACCGCTATCCTCTTTAACCTGCTCCGTGCCTAACGACGCGCAGAAGCAGGTGTCGTCCGGGGTGCACTCGGCTCCTACGATAATGGTGGCAGCCCTGCGCTTTTGGTAATTTACGTCCGGCACACCGGCGGCCATAACAGAATCCATAAGCGCAACAGCGTGAATATCGCACGGCTTTAGACCGATTAGAACCTGCTCTTTGGCCTCTACCACTGCGGTAGTTACCGCGCTCTTCGTGCCGTTTTCGTTCTCCGAGAGGGCAAAGCTGAGAAGCGTCTCTTTTGGGGGCAGAAAGAACTCTCTTGCAGAGAGATGGGTCGGGTCCAGATCCAAGCGGAGTTCAGAGACTGCTCCCAAGGGGGCGAACGCGGGTACGCCGTCCGAGTCAACAGGGCCGAAAGCTCGGAAGTCGCGTATAAGGGCGCCGAGTAGAGAGCGCAGAGCGCGAGTATCGATTAGTCGGGGTTCGGTCATAGGAAATAAAGACCTCGCAAAAAAACCTCAATTAATTAGGTGACTTACAAAGCCAAATTGGCATACGGCCATTATACCAGAGTGAGTACGCACTGTCCATATCGAGTAAGGGCCGGGGCGGTCTATTATTTAGAATATTAATACTTGACAAATTTAATAAGGTATACTACATTCTAAGAAGTAACTAAGCCTCACCAGAACAGTTACGCGGCTAGGAGTTGTGCTTCTTCGCCGCTCTATAGTAACAGTTGCAGGCCACTTAAGACGAAAGAGCTAAAACAATGCGCCTATCTACAAAGGGACAGTACGCCGTAAGGGCCATGGTAAATCTTGCATGCCATCCGGGAGACAAGCCGGTAACGCTGCGCGATATTTCCGAAGGCGAAGGCATATCGCTCTCGTACCTCGAACAGCTCTTCGTAAAGCTCCGCAGGGGCGCTATAGTCAAGAGCGTGCGCGGGCCCGGAGGCGGATACGTGCTTGCAAAGCCTTCGGGAGAGATTTCCGTAGGAGAGGTTATCTCGGTGGTCGAAGAGCCTTTAAACCCGGTGGCCTGCCTCGACGAGGACTCCAAGGGCTGCGAACGCTCGGCAACGTGCATAACGCAAAAGGTCTGGAAGGGGCTTGCGGAGAAGATCTCCGAATTCCTGACGTCGATTACCATAGAAGATCTCTCTAGCGAGGTCGCAGCACTCGACGCCAACACAAAAGGACCGGAACTCGACGTCTGCCGCAGCGTCTGACCGGTCCATATTGACCGGGGCCTGCTTTAACGGGCCTAGTTCAACTGGGGTCGTTTCAAAAAGATTGATTTTTAAAACAGAACATCTGTTATTGAATATCTGTTATTGAACAAAGGAGAGTTTAGTTGAACAAGATATATTTCGACCATAATGCCACAACACCCGTACTCGACGAAGTATTCGACGCAATGCTGCCGTTCCTGAAAGAGGAGTGGGGCAACCCTTCGAGTATACACTGGGCGGGGCGCGTGCCGAAGAAGGCGGTAGAGGATGCAAGGGAGCAGGTTGCGGCGTTTCTAGGCTGCTCGCCCGTAGAAATAATCTTCACCAGCTCGGGCTCGGAGAGCGACAACCTCGGCATAAAGGGCGTGGCGTACGCAAAGAAGAACAAGGGCAACCACATTATAACCACCAAGGTGGAGCACCCTGCGGTTCTAAAGACATGCAAGTACCTCGAAAAAGAGGGCTTCGAGGTCACGTACTTAAACGTTGACTCCGCAGGCATGATCGACCTCGGTGAACTGAAAGAAGCGATCACCGACAAGACGATTTTAATCACTATCATGTACGCCAACAACGAGACAGGCGTTATCTTTCCGGTAGAGGAGATTGGCCGTATTGCCAAAGAGCACAAGATAACCTTCCACACCGACGCCGTGCAGGCCGCTGGCAAGCTGCCGATAGATACTGCCACCCTGCCAGTTGATCTACTAACCATCTCCGGGCACAAGCTCTACGCCCCCAAGGGCGTAGGCGCGCTCTTCGTCAGGCGCGGCACCCGCGTGGTGCCGATAATCCACGGCGGCCACCACGAGAGAAACCGCAGGGGTGGTACGGAAAACGTTGCAGGAATAGTGGGCCTAGGTAAAGCGTGCGAAATGGCGGCAGCAGACATGGAGAGCGAGAGGGCGCACCTTGAAAAGATGACAACGCGCCTCGAAGAGGGGATTAAAGAGAAAGTGCCGCACGTCTATGTAAACGGCGGCGGCTCTCCGCGTCTCGTAAATACGTCTAACATCAGCTTCGAGTTCATAGAGGGCGAGTCGATACTCCTGGGGCTAGACATGCACCAGATAGCGGCCTCTAGCGGAAGTGCCTGCACGTCGGGCAGCTTAGAGCCTACGCATGTGCTGCTCGCCATGGGCAACACAGCAGAACTCTCGCACGGCTCGATACGCTTCAGCCTCGGACGCATCAACACCATGGAGGAGGTAGAGCTTCTTCTAGACGTCCTACCCCCTATCGTCGAGCGCATGCGCTCCATGTCCCCGCTCTACGCCGGGTCCAACGAACCGGTGGTCTTCAAACGCTAAAGGGGCAGTATCCAGAGCTTGAAACCGGAAGTCACAGAAGTCATAAACGAGCGGCAGAGACAAAAAGAGACCGAAAATCGGCTATACTTAATATATCTCAACTATTACCAAGATAGAGAGAGAAGAGCAAAGGAGAGACTAAATGTACAGCGATAAAGTAATGGACCACTTCAACAACCCGCGTAACGTCGGCGAGATAGAAGAGGCCGACGGAACCGGCTCTGTAGGAAACCCGGACTGCGGCGACATAATGAAGCTGACGCTCTCTATTGAGGACGACAAGATAAAGGACGTAAAGTTCAAGACCTTCGGCTGCGGCGCGGCAATTGCCACGAGTTCAATGGTCACTGAGCTTGTAATGGGTAAGGGCGTAGACGAGGCAGAAGACATCTCTAACAGCACGGTAGCAGAAGCCCTCGACGGCCTGCCGCCAGTTAAGATGCATTGCTCCAACCTCGCGGCAGATGCGCTGCATGCAGCCATAAAGGACTATAAAGAGAAGAAGTCGTAAGAGGGGAGCGAGCGAGTGCTGACCTCTCGCTATGCAAAATAAAAAACTTTACGGGCTCTCGAACTCAGTTCGGGAGCCCGGTTTTTTTCACCCCTCCCTCCGAGAAAACCCGGCCCTGCCCGGCCCTTTCGCCCTTTTCCCTTCCAATCCTGTGCAAACTCGCTTAAAATCATATATAGCGCTTTTATCAGCAGCAACAGAGCGCAATTCAAATAAAGACGGATACAGAAGATGACGGACAGAAAAAAGGTCGTCGTGGCAATGAGCGGCGGCGTAGACTCCTCTGTGGCCTTAGGGGTGTTAAAAGAACAGGGGTACGACTGCATAGGCGTTTCGATGCAGCTCTGGGACTATGCGGCTAAAGAACTCGCTGAGGAACAGACGCTGCCCGGCGGCTCTACGGCTGGCAGCTGCTGCTCTTTAGAAGACTTAGCCGTTGCGCGCCGGGTGGCCGAGACCTTCGGCGTGCCCTTCTACGTACTTAATATGGAGACTGCCTTCGAGCGCGAGGTGGTCGGGTACTTTGTAGATAGTTACCTGGAAGGCTCCACCCCGAACCCGTGCATAAAGTGCAACGAAGTCCTGAAGTTCGACCTGCTCTTGAAAAAAGCCCTTGCGCTCGGCGTAGACTCTCTGGCCACCGGCCACTACGCGCGCATAGATTTCAGAGACGGTAGGTACAGGCTCTTAAAGGGCGTTGATCCGGAGAAGGATCAGTCGTACTTTCTCTTCACCATGACCGAGCACCAGCTTGCCCATATCCGCTTTCCATTGGGCGCGATGACAAAGACCGAGACACGCGAGGCTGCCCGCCGGTTCGGTCTCACAAACTCCGAGAAACAGGAGAGCCAGGAGATCTGCTTTATAGAGGAGAGCGGCTACGGAGAGTTCATTCGTGAACGGACCGGGCGCGAGATACCCGCAGGCGAGATAGTAGACGCAGAGGGCACGGTAATCGGCGCGCACACCGGCTTCTACAACTTCACCATCGGCCAGCGCAAGGGCCTTGGCCTCTCCGGGGGGCCGTACTACGTAACGCATGTAGACGCGAAGAGCAACCGCGTGACAGTGTCTAGCGAAGAAGGGCTCTACTCCCCGGCGCTCATAGCAACGGAGATCAACTGGATAGACCCTGTGTCGCATGAAGCCGCAAAGAGCGACGACGGGTTGACCGGGATTACGGCAAAGATACGGTACCGCCACGCCGGGGTAGACGCGGCGGCAAAGATAACCGAAGATGGCAAACTGAGAGTCGACTTCACCGAGCCGCAAAGAGCGGTGGCCGCAGGCCAGGCAGTGGTGCTCTACAGAGAAGACGTCGTGCTTGGCGGCGGCTGGATAGAGCGCGCTACGGAGTAGAACGGATAGGAATATGACAGATAAGATGACAGACAATACAAAAGCAGATAACGCCAGACTTAAGGTCGCGCTGACGACGCTCGGCTGCAAGGCGAACCAGTACGACACCTCGGCCATTGAGGACTCGCTTACTCGTGCGGGAATTGCGCTTGTCGATTTCTCCGGCCATGCCGACGCCTATATAATAAATACCTGCACCGTAACCAACAGAACAGACAGCCAGTCGCGCACACTTATTCGCCGGGTCAGAAGAGAGAACAAAGAGGCTGTTGTGATCGTTACCGGCTGCTATGCGACAGTATCACCAGACGAAATTAAAGAGATGGACGGCGTAGACTACGTGGTCTCTAACACCGGCAAAGACCGCCTTGTTGAGTATATAAAGAGAGGCCGGAAGACCGACAACGATAAGGCCATAACTGATAGTCCGGCACCAAGGGCCACAACAGGCACGCCAATCTCGCTTCGTACAGTTACCGCCTCAAAGAGAACGCGCGCAACGCTAAAGATACAGGACGGCTGCTCCAAGGCCTGCTCGTACTGCATAATCCCCAAGGCGCGCGGAGTATCGAGGTCCATAGACTTCGATACTCTTGAGAGCGAAATTAAAAATTTCATAGACGCCGGATACAAAGAGATCGTCCTTACGGGCATACACCTCGGCGACTACGCCGGCAGAGAAAACTCTAAAGAAAACTCTGACAACAGCTCAGACAATGCAACTGCGGACATCACCGCAGTTGCGCGCCTCCTGTCCACAAAGAGTTTCGACTGCCGCTTCCGGTTCAGCTCCCTCGACCCGGACGAAGTCACCGATGAGTTCATAGAGATACTTCGTACGAGCACGAACATCTGCAACCACGTCCACCTGCCGCTCCAGAGCGGCAACGACGAGGTGCTGGGAAGGATGAACCGCCAGTACACTGTCGCGCGCTTTATAGAGCGCGTAGAGAGGCTCGCCGAGATTCCGGGAATCTCTATCGGCACCGACATCATCACCGGCTTTCCGGGCGAGACTGTCGAGGCCTTCGAAGAGACCTACGCCACGCTAAAGGCGCTGCCAATCAGCTACCTCCATATCTTTCCGTACTCCCCACGGGCCGGAACCCCTGCGGCAAGCTATGCCGGGGCCGTACACGGCCTCGAAATAAAACGACGGGCCGCGCTCCTTAAGAGGCTCGATACGGAGAAACGGAAAAGGTTCATGGAAGCGCACATCGGCCAAACTTTAGAGGTGCTCGTCGAGCGGGTAGACAAAAAGAACGCTGAGGTGTGCGGAACAGGAAAGACGCGCAACTACATTCCTGTTACAATAACAGGAGACTCCATCGAGGCCAATACGCTCGTCTCTGTAACGCTCTCTAGCGTTTCTAAAGACGGCAGAGAGATGACCGGGACGCTAAAGACACAAAAAATAAAAACCAAGAGCCTGCGGACGGTAGCCCGACAGGAGCGAGTAACGCTCGGCGAGGCAGGCGCATGACGGATCTCAACCAGTTCAACGACTCTTTGAAGTTCCCTATTAAAGACGCTGCGCTCTTGCGCCGGGTCTTTACTCACCGCTCTATTCTGAACGAGCCTTCGCACCACGCTACCACAAGGGCAGAGTCGAACGAACGGCTGGAGTTCCTGGGCGACTCCGTTCTCTCGACCGTCATCTCTACGCTCCTCTGGGTGCGCTTTCCCGAAAGCAACGAAGGGGAGCTGACCAGCCTCCGGGCACGACTCGTAAACGGCGTAATGCTTGCGCGGATCGCAACAAAGGTAGGGATGGACAGATACCTGCTTCTCGGTAAGGGCGAGGCCGCAAGCGGGGGGCGCGAGAACATCACCATACTCTCCGGCGCGCTCGAAGCCCTTATAGGCGCGGTCTATATCGACTCCGGCTTTGCTCATGCCTTCACCTTTACCGAGGCCCTCTTCGACGGCCTCATCGACGAGACGCTCTCCGAACCGGTCCACTTCGACTACAAGCCGAGACTGCAGGAGCTGGCTCAAGCGATCTACAAAACGCCACCGACCTACCGCCTAATCTCTGAAACAGGCCCGGCGCACGACCGGCTCTTTACGGTAGAGGTGGTAGTGGGCCACGACTCGAACGATGTGCTCGGCAAGGGCACGGCAAAGAAGAAAAAAGAGGCCGAGCAGTTAGCGGCACAGGGGGCGTTGCTGCTCATAGGCGGTCTGAAACCCACTACACCGGAGACAGCACCAACACCGTCAACACCGCCAACATCACCAACATCAAATGACAAGAACGACTGAACTCTGAACAATGAAAGAAGAGTAACCGATGGCGCGAAAGAAGCAGCTGATAATCCCGCTCTTCATACCCTTCTCGGGCTGCACGCACAGGTGCGTCTTCTGCAACCAGACCGAGATCACGGGGCAGAGCGCTCTTCCTACGCCTACTGACATCACAGAAAAGATCGAGGCTTATCTGGCGACCTGGGAACCTGGAGACAGTAAACCAGAAGGCAGTAAAGACGACGAAAAAAATAGAGGCTTCAAAAGGCGCTCTCGCGAGGCCGCCTTCTACGGCGGAAGTTTTACCGCGCTCGACAAAGAGACGCAGGAGCTTCTCTTGCGCCCGGCCCACGCCTTTGTTAATGCCGGTCGCCTCGACTCGCTCCGCTGCTCGACGCGCCCGGACGCGGTAACGCTCTCTAGCATCAATACGCTGAAACGCTTCAGCGTTACAACGGTCGAACTTGGCGTACAGTCGATGGACCCTACCGTTCTCAGACTCTCAGGCCGGGGCCACACTGTAGAGCAGACGCGAGACGCGGTAGCCCTTTTGAAAGGGGCCGACATAACGCTCGGACTCCAGATAATGCCCGGCCTTCCGGGAGATACTTTTGAATCGATAATCGCAACTGCTACGGAGGTAACTGCCCTTGCACCTGACTTCGTACGCGTCTACCCAACGCTTGTGCTAAAGTCCACTCCTCTTGAAACGCTCTATCTTAAGGGCGAGTACAGCGCATGGCCCATAGCCGAGATGGTGCGCGCAGTAGCCGAGGTGGCTGAAATTTTTGAGCGCGCCGAGATACCGATCATCCGCATGGGACTCGCTCCGGGCACTGAACTTGAGGCGGCGTTAGTAGCGGGGCCGTACCACCCGGCCTTCAAAGACCTCGTGGAGACCGAGCGAAACAATAACAGAGAGAAGCGCCGACTGGCATAGTAGAAACTCCGCCCTAGAGTCCCCCATAGTCCCAAAGTCAACTTAAGCCGTAGACCCCAATAGGCCAAAGAAAAAAAAGGAGAGAATGATGAAAAAACTTGTTGGAGCCGTATCTCTCGCACTGCTGCTCTGCACCGCTGTGCCCGCAGACGCAAAGAACGGAGAGGAACCCGACCCCGGAGCCATAGTAATGGACGTGCTCTTGGTACGCCCGCTAGGGCTAATATCGGCAACACTTGGAGCTGGGGTCTTTATCGTCTCTTTGCCCTTTGCCATACCGTCCGGCTCGGTGGCAACGATAGGAGAGAAGCTGGTGCTCGACCCGCTGCGCTTCACCTTCACGCGCCCGCTCGGAGCCGACTTCGATGAGTAGGTGCTGGGAGTAGGTGCTGGCGCTCGCTCTTTTTGTCTGCGATGGATTGATCTGTATTGGTGTATGAGAAGAGATGGAGAACGAGGACTACCGGATGGTGCTTACTATGCGGACCGAGCTGTTGTCCTTGACCGAGCCCCGGAGAACGTAGCCTATGGCCCCCTTCTCGCGCGAGACCCTTCTGATGATGAGCGACTGGCTCTTCATCGTAAAGGGCGGGTTTTTTGCCTGATTCGTGATTTTAAGATGCGCCCACCGTTCGGCGACCCTGTAGGACGGTTTGCCGAGCACCGCCTTTGAAAAGACCTCCCTTACAGGATCCTCCTCTGCAAGATCGTAGAGCGTAACCGGAACCCCGCTAGGCCACTTCAGTAACCTGTTCTTGTAGAGCTTCTTTATATAGGATGTTGAAACGGACTCTATGGAGTTGGAGCTGTTGACGATAACCACAACACTCTCTTCAGCCGCCCCGTAAGAAACCGGCACCGCAAAAAGAAGAAGCGCCAGAAGAAGAACCTTTACCGCAGACCTCGGTCTCATTGTTACAGGTCTCCAATTGCTACGACTATAGCAAAGATCAGCTCGTTGTAGTCGTCGGTTGCCGGGTCGTCGAAGTTGTTTCTGCTGAGTTCCGCCTTGCCGACCAGATTGTGCGCGATGTTGTAATTAACGGCTCCCGTGTAGCGGTAGCGGTCTCCGGTACTGAGCGTGTTGTTCTCGTCGAACCAGTCGTACCGGCCGGTAAAGCCCCACCTGTCCTTATGGTAGGTCAACTGGGCGTACAAACCCTTGTCGTCGTAATCGGTTCCGCTGCCCGGAGGGCTGTTGTGCCTTACCGCGTACTCGGACTGAAGCGAGAGACGGTCGAGGTTAAGGAGTAGATGCGCGCCGTACGTCGCCCTCCTTATGTCGTCGTTGTCACGCTCTCCGTAGAAGGAGCCGCCGAGGTCGAGCCCGTCGAGAAGGTCTATACTATAATTTATTCGCCCCCCGATGGCCTTGTTCCCGTTACGGTCGAGGCGTCCCGGGTTGCCGGCTCCGTTTGCGACATAGAGATGCGTGTCGAGCGGAGAGTCGTTGATGGTAAAGGATTTGCGTACCTGCAGGCCGTCGGAGACCTTCGGGAACAGAAGCTTGTACATGATCGGATTGCTCTGCGTCGGAACGTACGGCGGGTAGTGGTAGATACTCCAGATGCCGGCAGGCGTCAGTACGCGGCCTACCCTGAAGTCGAGATCGAGCGAGCGGCGGTACTCCACGTACATCTGCTCTACGTAGACGTCGCCTTGGGCCGTATTGACGGTATCAGCTCCGGTATTGGCCCTGAAGAGCGGCGCGTCCTCGTACTCTATCTCGGTAAAGAGCTTCCAGCCTTTTACTATCTCTTTGGTGAAGAAGAGGCTAAGGTGGCGCACCCGGAAACGGTTGTTCTGCTCCTTCTGGTCGGTTAAGATCAGCTCCACGTCGGCGTAACCGCTCACATCCACCGCACGTCCGATGAGCCCCAGCTTGTGCCGCACCTCTTCGCCCTCGGCCTCGGCCTCGGCAACGCCCTTCTTCAACTCCTTTAGCTCTCTCTCAAGCCGCTCGATCCTCTCGGTATCCGAGGTCGCGCCCGCAGGCATTGCAACGGCAAAGAGGAAAAGCAGAATGATCGATAAGGTATAGACGGAATATGAACGACGCCGTAGCATACTGAACTCTCCTGTTAACATTTCGGTATAAGCCAAAATATTAACAACTGCCATGGCTAAATTCAAGGAATAAAAAGAGTTGGGAGCGAGGGGTTAGATCACCAGCGCGTCTGCCTGGCCTGTTGAGAGTGGAAACTTGATGGTAAAGGAGGTGCCTTCGCCCTCGACAGAAGTTACGTCTATCGTGCCGCCGTACTTGGTCACGATTCTGTAGACCACGAAAAGGCCGAGCCCTGTGCCGACGCCGACCGGCTTGGTGGTAAAGAACGGGTCGAAGATCTGGCTCAGCTCCTCTTCGCCTATTCCGCCCCCGGTGTCTCCGATAACAATCCTTGCGAACTCGCCGACCCTTACGCACTCGAGCGAGAGCGTACCGGGGCTCTCGCCCATTGCGTGGATAGCGTTGATTATAAGGTTTACGAAGACCTGCTGAAGCTCTCCTGAGTTGGCTATCACCAGACAGTCGGGCTCAAGCTCCTGTACAAGCTCTATACGCGTAAAGGAGGCCGAGTGCTTCGCCATCTTAATGGAGTTCTCCACTATGGACGAAAGCTCGACCGTGGAGTTGCCCTCGTGCTTTGCAGAACGCGAGTAGGCCGAGAGTTCCTTTACTATGTTCGATGCGTTAATCGCGTACTCCACTATGTCGTTGGCGTACGACTCTATCAGGTCGGCATCCTCCTCGTCCTTTATCGCCTCCGCCATGCCGAGTATCCCGGCCAACGGGTTGTTGATCTCGTGCGCTATTCCGGAGGCCAGCGTGCCGATACCGGCGAGCTTTTCAGACTGCATCAGCTTGAACCGGAGCATCTTCTGCTCCGAGATATCCTTACCTATTCCGACCGTTCCTATCATCTTGCCCTTGTCGTCCACCATTGTCGAGAGCGTGAGGCTGATATATATCTTGCGCCCCATCTTCGACTTCATCACCACCTCGCGGTTGCGCGACGACCAAATCTCTTTACCCGCTGCCCGCGCCTCTTTTATAACGCAGACCTTTTCGTCAGGTTCGTTGTAGAGCGTAAAGATGTCGAGCCCCACGACCTCCTCCTTTGGGTACTCCAGCAGCGTCTCGGCCTCTTTATTGAACTCTACTATGTTGCCCTCAATGTCGGTAGTGACTATTATGACCCTGGAGTTGTCGAGTATACGCTGCAAGTAGCCGCGCGTTTCGCTAAGCGTATCGTAGGTGTCCATCAGGCTCAAGTTGGAAGTCTTGAGCTGTCCGTAGAGCTTGCTCTTCTCGCGAATTATCGCCCCGGCGACTAACAACGCGCCGAGCGGCAGCACGGCCACGAAACCGAGAGTCCAGATAAGCCTCTGGATAAAGACCAGCAGCGCAAAGTCATCGGTAGTGGCGAGCTTGATCTTGAGCACGCCGATAAAGTCCTCGTCCAATGCCTCGCACTCCTCGCACCCTGAACTCGCATAGAGCGGTACGTACTGCGTATAGTTCTTGTCGTCCCAGCTAAAGAAGCCGGTCGTGTTCATTGTGCCGACCGATCTCTTGAAGACTGCGGACTCCTCCGGCCCAATCGTCCGTGGGCTGCTGCCATCCGTACCTGGGCCGCGAGCGCCGAATATCTCGTTGCCGTCCACCCCGAAGATAGCTATTTCGTCCACCCCGATCATATTGCCGTAGGCGAGCACGCGGAAGTAACTCTGCTCGTTCCGGGCATGAGTCATAAGATCGACCGCAGCGCGGGCAATAAGGTCCGAGGTAAACTCGGCCCTCTGCACGGTCTGAACCGTTACCCTGTTCTTGAGGCCTATGGAGCTGTAGATAAAGAGAGTGGTGAGGATGGTCATGCAGATAAGGAGCGAAATGACCAGGTAGTTGAGCATCGAACGTCTTTTAAAGATAGTCATACCTAAACTCCGGCAGAAAGAGCCCTGTTGATAACGTCCAAAAGGTCCTCTTTCATAAACGGCTTCATAAGGTACTCGAAGACCCCTTCGGAGACAGCGTTATCCACTACGTCGGGGTCTATAAAGCCTGAGACAACAATCATGGGCAGGTTGGCAAACCTGTCCTTTAGCATTCTGATAACCTCTAGTCCGTCCATGTCGGGAAGCTTGAGGTCGCAGATCACAAGATCATGCTCCTCTGTTACAAGCGCAAGGCCCTCTGCGGCGGTTCCGGCGGTATCGACTTCGTAACCGGCCCCGCGAAGGTGAATCTTTAGAACCTGCCGTATGCCGGTCTCGTCATCTATAATCAGTATCTTCTTCACAACGCTTAACTCGCTCTCTTATGGACTAAATCGCATTAACGGGGAAGTTTGACAGACAAGGTTCTCTTAGTTTTTGATATATGAATAGATCTTGTTGTCTATGAAGAGCCGTACGAGTCCCGGATCGAGCTGCGTTCCGGCCACCCTCTCCATCTCTTCAAGGACTATTTCAAGGGCAAGCCCCTTGCGGTACGGACGGTCGCTGCTCATGGCGTCGTACAGGTCTGCTACCGCTATTATCCGCGCCTCGACTGGAGTATCTGCGCCGGCCAGGTTTCCAGGATACCCGGAGCCGTCGTAGTTCTCGTGGTGCGCTACGACTATAGAGGCAACGCGCTCCATCAGCGGAATATCGACCAGTATCTTCTCGGCAATCTTCGGGTGCTCGCGCACCTTGGCGCACTCGGCTTCGGTAAGAGGCCCCTCTTTGTTCAAGATAAGCTCGTTTACGCCGATCTTTCCGAGGTCGTGGAGCAGCGAGGCGTACTCCAATGTCTCTAGCCGTTCGGCCCCAAGGCCAACCTGCCGCCCCAGTTCCACGCACAGATACCGCATGCGGTTACAGTGGCCTCTGGTATAGTGATCCTTCGCCTCAATGGTCTCGGCCAGTACGTTCACAAACTGTATGGACATCGACTTCATAGAGCCGTAGGCGGCCTCCAGCTCTTTGGCCTTTACCCTCAACTCTCCGGTGCGCTCTTCGACCTTGGCCTCCAAAGAGCGCTGGTACTCCATGTTCTCCAGTTCCAGCTGCCTATTTCTTAAAAGCAGATCGCTGTAATCGAGGGCCTTACGGATAGTGCCCAGAAGGTCGTCCTTCTTAACGGGCTTCATCACATAGTCGAAGGCGCCCTTTTTCATCACGTCTACGGCTACGGCAGTGTCGGTTAGCCCGGTAAGCATTATCACGGGCGTGTCGAAATGCTCTTTGGTGTACTCTAAAATATCTACGCCGTCAACTTCGGGCATCTTCATGTCGCAGATCAAAAGTTCGAACTTCGTCTCTTCGAGCGTGTCGAAGACCCCCTTGCCGCCCGAAGACTGCACAACATCGTAACCGGCCTTGGTCAGGTGGGTCTTTAAGACCTTGCGTATCGGCTCTTCATCATCAACAACAAGTATGCTACGCCTGGCAGCTTCCATAACTTCCCTTTTTATTAAATAAAATTCTAAGCAAACATAAGGGTTTACGGGCTTAATCGGTAAAGTGCGTCGCGGGCAGAGACAAAGAAACGCAAACTGCGACGCGACTCACTACCTATATATCGGTTTTTCCCGATAAAAGTTCAGGAAAAAAGGCCGAACAAGCTATTAATATAGTAGAGTAAGGCCGCACTTCGGGCCTCTGGAGAAGATTCTACTGCCTCGGAGTACAAAAAGCTGTGACCATTGACACCTTTTGGCGACGAAAGAGTTGACGGGGGAGCAAAAGTGGGTTATCTATTTACTCACTCTTGGTAAGAATACCGGCAACACAGAGAAGTAACGAGCGCGACAACAGGGCCATCCGAGAACAGCGTAGAGGACAGAGGCAACGGACGAATGTATAAAAAATTTCTCTTTATAATACTTATACTTGCAACACTCGGTACGCTCTCCGGCTGTACGGAACCGGACTACAAGGCCGAGAACAGGGCCCTTATGGAGAGGGTCGGCGAGCTGAGCGAAGAGAACATAGAGCTGCTAGGCTCTGTTGCGACGCTCGAAGAGAAGCTGGAGTACTTTTCCGCAGAGGCAGAGCGGCTGGAGGCCGAGAGAAACGCCCTTGCGATCGAGCTAAAGTCGCTGAAATCGAAATTAAATACAAAGAGCCGCAGAAGAAGGTAGCTGCCCCCCTCCCCGCTCTCATAACTACCGAAAAAAATTACGTTTTACATTGACAATACCCCTCTACTTATATAAAATTTTAAAATTCGCAAAGATAACAAATCTCTGAGCGCAAATGGACGAAACAGTGCAATCCAGCCGGCGCCTTCACAAACTCCACCAGCACCCCGGCTTGTAAAAAAAGGCTCTTTATACGCTTCCCGTTCTTGCCGGACGGCTAACAGGCGGGCCTTGGATTCTTCGACACTCTCATCACCTACCCGGAGGCGCATTAATGGTCCGCCAGGGTCTTAAAGCCAAAATAGTAGCCCTAGCCATAGGTATCAGCCTGATCGGCCTCGGCGTACTCGTCTACATCGTCATCCAGGAGCAGGAGAAGAACCTGCTGCGCGAGCGGCTCCACGCCAGCGAGCTGATGGCGAGACCGATACTCAACACCATCTACAAAGATATGCTCGAAGAGCGGGCCGATATGGCGCGCTTTCTTATTGCCGGATTGAAGACCATCGAGGGCGTTGAGCGGGTGCAGATAATCCGCTCTAACGGAGTCGAGGAGGCCTTTCAGGACTACAAGACGCTCGAAGCAGTTGAGGACGAGTTCGGCGAGATAAAGGACGAGTGGATCGTAGACCACCCGAATGCGCTCAACAACGTGGCCAAGGGCATCCACGACACGGAGTTCAAACGCGCCGTGGCCGAGTTCAGCAAGGGGCAAAAAGAGCCGGTCTACTACATTGAGCACGAAGGGGAGCGAAGCCTCTTCACCTACCTTATTCCTATCATAGCAAAACCGAAGTGCAGCTCTTGCCACGCCAAAGAAGAGGGCGCGCGCGGAATACTCATGATCTCGACCTCTCTCGACGAGATGTACGAACTGCTCGCCACCGGGCGCAACAAATGGATACTCCATGCGGTGGTGACGGTTGCGATAATGACCGTGCTGCTCTGGCTCCTTATTTCCGGCGTGGTGACGCGCCCGATCGACCGCACCGTAGAGATGCTCCGTGCCATAGCCGAGGGCAAGGGCGACCTTACCCGGCGGCTCGACATTTCAGGCACCGACGAGATGGGGATGCTGGGACGGTGGTTCAACACCTTCGTAGAGGGACTCCAGGTTATGGTCAAAGAGATCTTCGGCCTCTCTGGCGGCGTCTACACCGCCTCTGAGAAGATCCGCGCCTCCTCCGAGGAGATACAGAAAGGGGTGCAGGAGCAGCTCCGGGCCGCAGAAGAGACCTCTAACTCCATCAAAGAGATGGACAACTCGATAATGACCGTCGCCGAAGAGACAACGGCGCTAAACACCTCCTCTGCAGATGTCTCGGCCTCTGCTACCGCCATGGCCACCGGTGTTGAAGACGTCAGGCTCAACATAGAGAAGCTCTCGTACTCCGGCTCCTCCATCACCTCCTCGATAAACGAAATATCTATCTCCATAAACTCCGTCGCCTCCCACCTCGACGAACTCTTCGAGCGTACGGGAGACGTCGTGTCTAGCGTACTGGAAATCGGAGAGCGCGTTAAGGAGGTCGAGAACTACTCTAAGGCGCAGGCCGAGATAGCCGAAGAGGTCAGAGCCGACGCCGAAGACCTCGGGCTCTCTTCCGTAGTGAAAACACGTGAGGGCATCGAGAGCGTAAGCGAAGAGGTCAGCGCCACGGCAATGGCCGTAAACCGGCTCGGAGAGCGGAGCGAGGAGATTGGGAAGATCATTACCGTCATCAACGAAATTGCCGACACCACGCATATGCTCGCGCTAAACGCCACCATACTGGCCTCTCAGGCCGGAGAGCACGGCAAGGGCTTTGCCGTTGTGGCTCGGCAGGTTAAAGACCTCGCCACCAAGACCACCGTTGCCACAAAGGAGATCACTGGGCTCATCGGCCACGTTCAAAGTGATGTCGGAGGCGCCGTGGGCTTTATGCACCGCTCGAGCGAGCGAGTTGCAGACGGAGTGCGCCTGTCGCGTAACGCGCAGGAGGCGCTTCTAAAGATACTGGAATCCACGCGCCGCTCCTTCGACATGGCCAAGTTGATAGAGAAGGCCACCATAGACCAGACCAAGGGCGTGGTGCAGATATCGCACTCAACGCAGATGATAAACACGATGGTCGAAGATATCAAGAGCGCGGCTGACGAACAGAGTAAAGCGTCTGAAGAGATACTAAAGGACACGGTTCAGATGAAGGGCCTCATCGAGCAGGTCAAACTTACGACCAACGGGCAGGCGCGCGACTCCAAGGACGTAACGGGTGCTATTCTACAGGTGGCGGAGAAGATAAATACGGTGGCCGAGGCGACCGCAGAGCAGATGATGCTCTCCAAGCGTATAATCAATGCTATCAACACGGTCAAGCATGTTGCCGAAGACAACGCCGGCCTTGCGACCAGCCTGGAGAAAACCGTCAAGAACATGAACAAACAGGCCGATACATTAAGAAACACCGTTAAAAGTTTCAAGACCTAGACATTTTCCCTACAGTAAGGGAGAAGAGGGGGGAGTTCCATGTTCAGGCTCTACTTCACGCTATCCGTACTTCTGCTTCTGCTACTGACACCCTTGGGGGCCTCGGTGCTTGCTGCGGGCGCTGGGCCGAAGGCCGCAGAGACGGCCTCCCCTGCAGCTTCTAATAATGAAATCGATTGGGCGAAGATAAAGCCGACGCAGTTACTGCTGATCTACCCCGGAGTCACCTCGTGGGAGTTTCTGGGTAGCGAAGACCACAGGCTCGGAGCGCGCGCCATACAGAGGGGGAGAAAGAGCTGCCGCCACTGCCACCTCTCCAAGGACGGTGAACTCGATATGGATGTCGCCCATATAGTTACCGGAGCGTTAAAGATGAAGCGCTCCCATGAGTCCTTCGAGCCCGAACCTATTCCGGGCAAGGTCCCGACCATAAAGGCGAAGCTCAAGACGGCCTACGACGACGAGAACCTCTACATACACATAGAATGGCCCTCGACCGGAACCGGCTGGAGACAGAAGAGCATAGTGAATACGCCGGACAGGGTCTCTATACAGTTGAACGGAACCGCGCCTTTCTTCAAGAGGTACGGCTGCTTTATCTCTTGCCACACCGACGTTGCATCGATGCCGAAGAGCCCGTCGAAGAAGAACGTAATGGCCGACAGTTACTATAAGTCTCTCGGCAGAGACGACGTGCGGCTCTACGCATACTACGCAAAGGACGCGTGGAACAAAAAGAAGCCGAGCGCAGAACTGAAGAAAGCACGCAAAGAGTTCGGCCCCATAGACCTCTGGTCCGTGGAGTTGAGCACAGGAAAATCGAAGAGCCTCGACGGGGCGATCTTCACCGACAGGCTCTGGCAAAAGAGCGGCAAGGCAGAGGGCACAGGCAACTGGAGCGACGCCGGTTACTCAGTTACTTTCACCAGAGCGCTCGGGCCCGGAAGCAGCAACGACATAGCCATAGAAGAGGGCTCTGTCCTCTCTATCGGAATTGCCATACATGACAACGCAACAGAGCAGAGGCAGCACTACGTCTCCTTTCCGCTCTCTATCGG
>JADFVP010000098.1 GCA_015222595.1 Pseudomonadota bacterium | reverse complement strand
CCGTGGACTTTTCCGAAATATCTATGGCGGCAATAGAGGCGCTCGGCCCGGAACAGAGCCCTACCGACCTTATGCTTGCGCTCGACAACCGCTACTCGCATATTCTCGTGGACGAATATCAGGATACTTCGTGGACGCAGGTAACGCTGCTTCGTGCGCTAACGCGCGGCTTCGAGCCCAACGACGGCCGCTCGCTCTTTATCGTCGGCGACCCGATGCAGTCGATCTACCTTTTTAGAGACGCCGAGGTAGGGCTCTTTCTCGACGCCAGGCTCTCAGGCATCGGTCCGCTGAAACTTGCGCCCCTGACGCTAAGAACCAACTTCAGATCCGACGGCCACATAGTCGGGTGGGTGAACTCCGTCTTTCGGGGCGCGCTGCCGGAGACCGAGGCGGTGATGACCGGGGCTGTAACGTATGAAGAGTCCGTGGCGTACCGCCCTACTACCGAAGGCGCGGCAGTAGGCGTGCGGCTCTACGCCGGGCGCACGTATATCAATGACGCTAGTGAAGCTGATGATATCATCGAACTGCTCGGCCATATTGAAGAGAACGAAACCAAGGCCGTGCTGGTGCGCTCGCGCGGCCACCTCGATATTCTTGTCGGGCGGCTGAAAGCTGAGGGTATAGACTTTAGAGCTGAGAAGTTCGACCCGTTGAAGGAGCGTCCGGTCGTGCAGGACCTCTTCGCCCTTACCCGCGCGCTCTACCATCCGGCAGACAGAATCGCATGGCTAGGGCTGCTTCGCTCCCGTGTCTGCGGCCTTACGCTTGAGGATCTCCATACTCTAACGGTTGGAGACCTTAAGAGCCCCGTGCTGAGTCTCATGCACAACAGCGCACGTCTGGGCCAACTCTCCACCGAGGCTCGCACGGCTCTTGCGCGTGTATCGTCGTGTATAGATTCTGCGCTCTCTCTCATGCGAAGGGTTGCTCCGAAGGCTCTTATAGAAGGGCTCTGGTGCGCGCTCGGCGGGCCTGCCTGTTACGAGGGCGACGACGCCATGGCAGATGCAGAGCTGTATTTTAAGAAGATTGAGTCTATAAGTTCCGGCGGCGAACTCTCTTCGGGTTCCATCGAAGAGCTGGACTCTATGCTGGACGGGCTCTACGCAACGCATAACGGAAGAGGTGAGAACCCGGTCTTTCTGACTACTATCCATAACGCCAAGGGCCTTGAGTTCGACCACGTTATCCTGCCCGGACTTGGCCGCGAACCGAGAGCCGGCAAGAAGAGAATTCTGCACTGGATGGAGCGCGGCGACGATCTTATTTTAGCTCCAATCGAGAGCAGGGCCGGTACGGGTGAGCGCGGCGGCGAGGACGAGAGTAAACTTTATAAGTACCTTGTCGGTATAGAGCGAGAGAAGTACCGGTACGAGGCCGCGCGCCTCTTTTACGTTGCGGTAACGCGCGCAAAGAAGCGGCTCTACCTCTTCGGTCATGCGACGAATGTTGACGAGGAGGGCGAAGTCTCGGTCGAATCCGCCTCGCTGCTCGGCTGCATAGCCCATGCGCTTGCGCCGGAAATGGTGATCGATGGTACAGGGGGCGAAGGGGCAGACACTCCTGTTGATTCTACGGCCTCTACTATAGAAGAGACCACCGCAGGCACGCTCCTACGGTTGCCGAGCGATTGGAGCGCGCCGGACCCAATAGCAGCGGCCGGAGTAGCGAAAGAGCTGCCCGAGAGCGGCGCAGAGGCCTCGGAGCAGGGCGAGAGGCTGAAGTACGACTGGGCTACAATCACTGCAAGTTATGTCGGTACGGTGGTGCACGGTTCTTTTTGTACAATAGCTACAGAGGGACTTGAGAGCTGGACGCCGGAGCGGGTAGAGGCCGAGAGGGAGCAGATGAAGGCGGAGCTTCTGTCGTATGGAATAAACAGAGGCTCTGTTACGGCGGTGGCCAAGAAGTGCCTTGGGCTGGTGGCTGCCGCTCTTAGTGACGAAGCCGGAAGGTGGGTGCTCGGAGAGCAGAACGAAGCAAAGGTAGAGTGGGCGCTGAGTGGCGTTGTAGATGGAGAGGTTGCTGAGGTGGTCATCGACAGAACCTTTATTGACGATAAGAACGTCCGGTGGATAATAGACTACAAGACAGGCCGCCACGAGGGAAGCTCGATAGAGGGCTTTTTAGAGGATGAAAAACGGCGCCACGGACCACAACTGAAGAGGTATGAGCGCGTGCTCCGTGGGTACGGCGAAGAGCGCGCCATAAAGCTCGCGCTCTACTATCCGGCCCTGAAGAGGCTGGTGGAGCTGTAGGGCGAGGCTTTGTTGCCGATTTTCCATGAGACATTCTTTGTTTTCCGCTCCAGTTGCCCCATATCTCTGTGGTGATATTTGGCAAGGTGTGTTATTATAATGGGCTTTAGCCGACTAAGTGGCTGAATTTTACGGTTTTGTATGTATTATATTTATAAATGTTCCATTAATAGAGGTCTCATTGGTAGAGGTCTCTTGCGTTGTCTCTCTTTGGGTACCATCTCCATTCCAGGTACGCACGAGTAAATCGAGAGCAGAGTAGAAAGGTAGAGAGCAGTGGAGTCGATGAACAGAAAAGACGGATTTAGAAATATTGCGATAATAGCCCACGTTGACCACGGCAAGACGACGCTGGTGGATGCGATGCTCGCACAGAGCGGAACCTTCGGGGCGCACCAGCACGTAGAAGAGCGCGTGATGGACTCCATGGACTTGGAGCGCGAGCGCGGCATTACGATAATGGCGAAGAATACCGCCGTGTGGCACGGTGACATAAAGATAAATATAGTCGATACTCCGGGCCATGCCGACTTTGGAGGCGAGGTGGAGCGGAGCCTCAATCTTGTGGATGGCGTGCTGCTTCTAGTTGACTCGTCCGAAGGGCCGCTGCCGCAGACCCGCTTTGTGGTCAAGAAGGCGCTTGCCAAGAGCCTGCCCGTTATTCTCATCATAAACAAGATAGACAGGTCGGACGCGCGCATAGACGTCGTGCTCGACGAGGTTTACGATCTGTTCATAGATCTCCACGCCACCGAAGAGCAGATAGACTTCAAGGTGCTCTACACCAATGCCAAGGCCGGCGTGGCGCACGACGAACTCGACGACGGCTCAGAGGACCTGGAGCCGCTCTTTCAGAAGATCATCTCTGAGATTCCCGGTCCGATCGCAATCGACGACCATGTTCCGCAGTTTCTCGTAACCAACATCGAGTACGACCCGTACGTCGGTTCGGTTGCCGTTGGCAGGCTCGGCAACGGCGTGCTGGAGGTCAACAAAACCTACTCTCTTTGCGGAGAGAAGGGTATCAAGCACGGCGTGAAGCTCTCGGCCTGCTATACGTACAAGGGCCTTAGTAAGATTCCGGTAGAGAGTCTGGAAGCCGGAGACATTATAGCTGTAGCCGGAGTAGAGAACGTCAGGATAGGCGACACAATCTCTTCCAACACCGAGCCTGAGCCGATGGAGCGGATAAAGGTAGACGAGCCGACCGTATCGATGATCTTCTCGGTCAACAACGGCCCGCTCGCCGGTACCGAGGGGAAGTTCCTTACCTCCCGCCATATAAAAGACCGGCTCGAAAAGGAGACGCTCGGCAACGTATCAATCCGGGTTACGCCAACCGACCGCGCCGACTCCTTCGAGGTCTACGGCAGGGGCGAGTTGCAGATGGCTATACTGATAGAGACTATGCGCAGAGAAGGCTTCGAGTTCATGGTCTCTAAGCCGAGAGTCATAACGCACGAAGAGGACGGCGTGGTGATGGAGCCGCTGGAGAAGGTCTTTATCGACGTGCCCGAAGACAAGGTCGGCGTAGTGACAGAGAAGCTCTCTGTCAGAAAAGGGCGCATGACCAATATGCAGAACCACGGACACGGACGCGTAAACATGGAGTTCTCTATTCCGTCGCGTGGCCTTATAGGCTTCAGGAGTCAGTTTCTTACCGACACCAAGGGCGCTGGAATTATGAACGCGCTTGCCGACGGCTACGCCGAGTGGTTCGGCGCTATCGTGCAGCGTACCTCCGGGGCGCTCGTTGCCGACAGATCGGGCAAGTCAACTAACTTTGCAAGTTTTGCGATGTTAGACCGCGGCATGCTCTTTATCGAGGTTTCCACCGTTGTATATGAAGGCATGGTAATCGGAGAGCGCAACCGCAGCGACGATCTTGTAGTGAACATCACCAAGGAGAAGAAGCTCTCCAATATGCGTAGCTCGGGCGCCGACATTTCTATGACGCTCCAGCCGCCGCGTCTCCTTTCGCTCGATCAATCTATAGAGTTCATTGCCGAGGACGAGCTTGTGGAGATAACTCCTCAGTCTGTCAGGATTCGGAAGATGGAACTCGACAGCAACAAGCGGGGCTCAGAGCAGAAGAAGGCTAAGCTCAGGGGCTAGTATTTGGGTGTTCTAACTTGTGTGCCGTAAGGTAAGTTTTGAGGGCGGGCGTTGCGAATAGAGAGCGGCCATTGCGAATAAATAGACCGTAGCCATTTACGGCTCTATAGCCTCAGGTCTCTTCCGGGTCGCTTAAATGGACGTTCTTGGAGCCGCCTTTGTCGATTCCGGCGTACGGTCTTTTGAATACCGCCCGCGCGCCGTACTTGGCGTCGGTAAAGACCGCGCCTGTCTTGAAGGCTCCGAGCGTAAAGTAGACCTCTTTGGAGAATGTTGCGGTTCTAAAATCTGCCTTTGCCAGAAAGTTGGCGTCGAAGAAGTGGGCCTGCTCCTTGAAGAACGCACCGGTAAAGTCCGACTCTTCATTGAATATGGCGTAATCGAAGCGCGCGGTGTCGTTGAAGATCGCGCCGGAGAAGTCGGCCCTCTTGCAGAAGATCGCTCGTTTGAAGCTGACCTTCGAGGCGAACTGCACAGAGGCGAAGTCCGCGTTGCCGGTGAAGGTGGCGTCTGAGAAGTCTATGCTGCAGTGCGGATGCTCCGTATCCGGGCCGCTCTCCGGCCCTAGATCCTTGAACGAAAAATCCCCCTCGAAAATAGTGCCCGACAGGTTGGCTTCCGCCTCATTCTGCATGCTGTACGATATGCGGGTAAAGATACGAGCGTTGAACTCTTCGGCCCCGAGGCCGTCCTTCTCTCCGCGCGGGGCGTGGTAGACGCAGTAACGGTTTCCGTCCGAAGCCTTTATGAGCGGCTTGACCTTGCTGCACCATTCGTGTTTGTATGCCAGAACGCAGGGCATAGGTAACCTCATGATGGTTGGTGTTATTTAATCAGACCCTAGAGTCCAGTTACTCCAGTATAGCAGAAAAAAATCGCACGGTCCGGTTACAGGCCTCTTTTTATCCGGCTCTGTGTACGGCTGAACCGGTCAAGAAGCCGTGTCCGAAAGTTCATACCTGTCTATAATGGCCGCCCCGATCGAGTCTCCCCAAACATTTACCGTCGTACGGCAACGGTCTAAGAACCAGTCTATAGAGAGCAGCATAGCTATGCCCTCTAGCGGCAGCCCCGTGGCGTTTAGAACTATGACCATGGTAACGAGGCCCGCCTCGGGAATACCAGCGGCCCCGACGGCCGCGAGCGTTGCGGTCAGAAAGACTACGAGCAGCATTGTGGCGCCCATCGGTATACCGTAGGCCTGAGCTATAAAGATAACGGCTACCGCTTCATAGAGGGCCGTGCCGTCCATATTTATAGTAGCCCCTATCGGGAGCACAAAGGAGGTAGACCTTGAACTCACCTTGTTGTTCTCCTCGGCGCACTCCATTGTGGTCGGCAGGGTGGCCGAAGAGGAGGCGGTAGAGAAGGCGGTAAAGAGCGCCTGTGCCATGCCTGTCAGGTAAGCGATCGGTCTCCTTTTGGCAAAGAGTACCAGGATAATGGGTAGGACTACGACTGCATGAATAGCGAGCCCGCCGATCACTGTGGCCGCGTAGTATCCCAGGCGCGTAAGCTCTACCCAGACTGCGTTTCCGCCGCCTGTTACCGCGAGCCGGTCGACTATGAGGCCGTAGACCCCGAAGGGCAGCAGGTACATTACCCAGTGGATCATGCGGAGTATCGCCTCGTTGGCCCCTTCGAAGAACGCTATTACCGGCTTTGCCTTCTCGCCGACCACCGTCAGGGCGGCCCCGAAGAAGAGCGTAAAGACTATTACGCCGAGCACGTTCATCGAGGCCATTGCAGCGAAGATATTCTTTGGCACGGCTCCGCGCTCCGGCGAGCCCTCGTTTATGAAGACCTGTAAGATAGTGTCTACTATCCCGGCGTCCTCTTTGCCGTGTACCTTTGCGGCAACTTCAGCTGCTGTCTCCATGCCGACTCCGGGTTGCACGATCTGAACCAGCACGATACCGATGGTAACGGCTATGGAGGTGGTTATGAAGTAGTACGCGAGCGTGCGGATGCCGGTGCGGCCAACGTGGCGAATATCTCCGAGAGAGACTATTCCGACTAAAAGGCTGGAGACCACAAGAGGAATGACGAGCAGGTTCAGGAGGTTAAGAAAGAGCTTTCCGACGAAACGGATAAGCCTGTGGAGCGTGTACCATGTGCTGTTGTCGGAGAACTCGGCACTTGCTCTGCTCTCGATTCTCTTGAGGGCCAGGACCCGAACCTTGAGTTCGGCGTGCTCTTTTTGAGCGGAGCTGAGTGCGTTCTTTGAGGTACGAAGCTCTTTAGAGGAGATGCCGACGCTCCGGGCGTTAGTCACCGAAGCGCTTAGAACCTCTAGTTCCGCAGCCATGTCGCTAAGGGCATAGGTCGCCGCGCGATGCTCTTGTCTGGCATCGGAGAGCGCTGCATGGGTCTCTATTCCGGCGTGCATCTTCGCGCCTCGGACCCAGCCCGTACCCCAGCCGACCACAAGAGCCAGTATCAGTCCGAGCAGAATAAATTTTCTATGTTTCGGGTTCATCTCCGGTCCTTTTTAGCATCCGCCTTAAGTAATGGCAAAATCTGCCATGAGAAATTAGATAGTAATATATGGCGGGGTCTAAGTATATCGAAAAAAAGAGCGCCCCTGTCTCTATGTTGGAGCGCGGCTTTAAATGAATGGCGTGCGGGGTTGAAGTATGGTATAAATATTGGCCTTAAATGTACCTATAAAAGAGGTGTGACGTATAACCTTAAGAGGAGTTGACCGATGAGCTGTATAGAGATAACCATTACGTGTCCTGTTTGCGAGACCGATTTTCAGAAGAAGGCTTCAGAGATGCCCGACGGTACTGTTGTAGAGTGTCCCAAGTGCAATGAGAAGACTACGATTCAGGGCGATATGTTTACCAATATGGATAAGAGTGTCGAGGACGGCGGCTCCGGGGAGCAGGGCGGCCACAGCCACGGCGGGTCTTGTGACCATGGCGACCACGGCGGTGGCGGCGGCGGCTTTAACGCCTGAGTAGTTGGCGCGTCCTTCAGGGCGGCTTGGCGTTACGCGCGGAACAAAAGCCGATATGCGTCCATATATGAATCGATACGGATAAAGCGACCCGGTGCACAGTCTACTTTATTGTGTGCGTAGCTGGCAGACGTATCTGGCAAGACGTAAGAGAGAGGGCAGGAGTGAAACTCCTGCCCTCTCTCTGTTTTATATTTCTTTTCTTCTTTGCGTTCTTCTTTTAGACTCCGGCGCGGCGCTTGTTGCCGGTTCTTACTGTCCTCTTTTCGCGGTCTCAGTGTACGGTCTTAGTGATTGTTCATCTGCTCTGTAAGCGCCTTGTTGCCCCTGATTATCCTCTTTACCCTTTTGGTCGAGCGGTCTATAAGGTCGTTCGGTTCGTCGGAGAAACTCCGGGCCCGGTCGTATAGTTCCTCCGCCTCTTTGTATCTTCCGTAGAACTCGGCGCAGACTCCGAGGTTGTAGATAATGGACGTGTTTTCGGGAGCGAGCCGGTCGGCTTCCTTCCACTCGGCACAGCCCTTAAGCAGCCACAGGTTCTTTGCGTACTCGATTCCTTTCTTGAGCCTCTCTTTTGCGTCGGCGGACTCTATTCCCTTCTCGGAGTCCATAAGCCTTATGGTCTCCGTTACGTAGTGCGGGGCTATGTCGCGCCGGAGTTTCCTCTGCGCTTTACCGAGCGCCTTCTGCCTTGCTTTCTCTAGAAGCTGCTCGCCTGTCCAGCTTTCGCACCTCAGGTGGCCGTACCGGCGGTCGAGCCCGAAGATAGAGCCGAGGCTCTGTTTGAAGGCCCTATTCTTGCGCCCTTTGGTCGGCGTGCTGTTGCACGCGCTCGACTCTTTGGTACCTAGTGCCCGGAGCGTGTAGACCACCCGCTTGCTCTCGCGCTCCTTCAGATGAAGGTCGAAGCCGTACTCGGCGGTGCTCTTGAAGCAGTCTACCTTTATCGGTCGCCACTTTACGCATCCGCTAGGCGCGGCCTCGCTATCCTTATACTTCACGCACTTTCTGCGCTCTTCCACGGAGTGCTCTACAAAGCAGCGCTGTCCCAGTAAATGGCCGCCCATAACGCCGTAGCCTCCGAGAGTTCCGGGCAGTCCGCCGCGCGCGGCACCGAACCGTTCTTTGCCCCGCCCGGAGTCCTGAAGCGTTACCGAGAAGTAGGGCACGCCGTCTATCTCTATATTGTGGAGTATCGACGCGATGTCGCGGGTCAAGGCGTCCGAGTCCCGGCTTCTGTAGCGTCCGTCAGGGCCGGTAAAGGGTTTTATGGTGATGTGGGTAAGTATTGCCGCGTCGTTGTGCAGAGCCGGCTTTAGCCGCTCTACGCGGATGGACGGCGCACAGGAGGTGGCGAGAGTTGCAATGAGCAGGAGCAGTAGAAGAGGTAGTACGGTTCTTCGCATGATGGAGCCCTTTCGAGTCCGTTACTGTTTCTACGTTATCTGTTCGACAGGGAAGAGCCGTTAATGAGCGGAGGCAGGTGTTGGCTTAAGGGCGCATGGAGGGTGTAACGGTCTTGTCAGGCGGCCCGGTTTCTCAACGTTGGGGCGACCTTTAAGCGGTCTTTAGCGGGTAACACCGGGGAAGGGGCTGGGTCTCGGTCTGATAGACCCCACACCCCGCCGGTCACTTATGGTAGCCGCCGCCGAGTCTTCTATGGCCTTGTGCTTTGGCCATCGCATCGAAGGCCGCCGGGGCCTGCTCAAGAAGCTTTACCAGTTGTCCGACCTGAAAGGCGTTGAGGTGGAGAACGAGTCTCCTGTCTCTTGTATAGTCCTTGATCTTTATGCGCAGGGTGTTGTCTCTGCCGTCGGTTCCGGGCACCATGTCTACGTTGAAGCCCCTGAAGACTCGGCTCAGGTACCGTGTCTCCTTTACCTGCTCCTTTGATGCGGTTATCAGCCATCCTTGAGATTTCTTTAGCAGGCTGATGAACTTCTCCCTCTCGTACCGGTTCTCGGTGTTCGCCTGTCCGGGCTGACCAAGTTCGAAGAGGGCGGAACCCGTTTCGTAGTCGTCCTTGCCGCCTATGATATAGGTGAGGTCGTCGAGAAACGTCTTGTCGTAGACCGCTACAACGCGTATCGGCTCTTCGGTCCATTTGAAGGAATCTTTGTGGTAGAGGCTGCCGGTGGCCGGGCCTTTCAGAACTCTCTCTTCCGAGAGGGCCGGGTCCGCCATAAGTAGTACGCAGGCTAGAAGAGGAGCTGTTATAATAAGGGCAAGAGCCTTTAGCGACAGTTTGGTCACAGCAGTACACACCTTTCCGGTTAGCGGTAAGAGATAAGTTATAGTAGTGTCACTTTATAGTACCAGATATGGAAGACAGAATCAATGAACGGTTTTTAGAACCAGGCCAGAAACTGGTTGGCCGGAAGTGCTGTATCTATCAGGGCTCCGACATGGCGCGATAGAGTTACGGTTTCAGGCGTACACTCCTGGCCCGAAGCGTGGCGTTCCCTTAAAAGCTCCACAACCTCTGTAAGGGCGCCAAGGACCCACGAGACCGGTTCCGAGTGGTCGAGCCGCGCTGCACACTTTGACGCGCCCTCTATGCGCTCGTACGCCCCGTCGAGGGCGTCCTCTACACTTATGTCGCTCATGACTATATAATTTTTCTTCGAGTTCTGAAGGTCGTATTGGTAGTCGAGCACGTCGTCTATCAGTTGCCCGGCCTCGCCGGTTTTGCGCCCGATCTCGGCGCAGATCTTCCGGGTGTAGTTGTCCGCCTTTGAGGCTGGAAAGAGTACCGAGACCACGGAGTCGCCGCAGGACTTGCGGTAGAGGTACTCGTCGGCCCCGGTGGTCGTCTCGCTCGAAGTGAGCGTGGTAAGCACCAGGGCGAGCCGAGAGCGGATCTCGAGCAGCTCTTCTTCGTTAAGCGTACCGGCCTTGAGTTCAGCTTCGAGTGCGAGGTCGACCATGTCTCTGTAGGCGTGGGTCACGTAGAAGAGGGTCTGTCCGTATATGTCGAACGCGCCTTCGGCGTCGAGGTAGTCGTCTGCGGCGGCCACCATTGTCGAGAAGAAGGAGGCGGCTACATGAAGGTCAGCCCCGACCTGCAAAGGTCCGGAGAGCGCCGCTATGGAGACTTCCGAGAGCGTACCCTTCTCTGTGTCGAGGTCGAAGCGGTAGCTTGCGGCCATGGTGCGCGTATAGGCGCGCTCCGCCGGGGTCGGGTACGTGAGTGCAAGTTCGAGCTTTGTCCTGGCCAGGTGCGACTCTATCAGTCCGTCGGCCTTTAGGTAAGAGGGCACTGAGGGTGGCGAAGAGCCCTCTTCGGTGGTGCGCTCCGGCGCTTCGAGGTACTCTTTCAGTATGCGCTCTCTCTTTTTCTTTGAAGCGTCGCGTATGTTTTCTATTGAGTGCGGCAGGGAGTGCTGTAGCATATTAGGTCCTCCTTTTGAAGATAAAGGGGCATCATCTTTTAAAGATAAAGGATGAAGGTGGCTACGGGTGGAAGCGGCTCTGTCGGGGCGCTTCTTTCATTCCGTGCAACCCTGATTTTTTTCTGAGTATACCGGAACGGCTCTTATATTTCAAATTCAAAGAGCGGGCGCACGGGGCTGGGGCGGGGCTCGCGGGTTCAGATGAAGGGGGAACGACAAGAGGCATATCCGTTTAGACGGATATGCCTCTTGTACTGACGGGGTTTTTCTAGTTACTACTTACGAAGGTATGCTCTTATCTTCCAGACTCCCGCACCCACGACACCGCTGCTAAGAAGCAGAAGGGTGGAAGGTTCCGGAACCTGTGCAATCTCTACGGCCATTGCGCTTGAAGCTGAAAAGAGTACTGCTGTAAAGAGTAACGCTGCCGGAATAATGTTCTTTTTCATTGTCACAAGACTCCTGTTCAAGGTTGGTGCTGATTTATGTTGTTGGTACTGATAAATATGGTCAGCTTCTTACTAGACGTCTTCTTATGTACCCTGCGCCTATAAGGCCGCTGCCGACAAGAAGAAGCACTCCTGGCTCTGGAACCGAAGCCGTTGTGTTCAGATAGTCATTGCCGCAGAGCATGGTCCAGTGCAGTGTTACGTTGTCTATGTTCTGAATACCGAAGACTGAGAGGTTGAACGCGCCCTCTACAACATACGAGGTGCCGCCGTCTATGTTGCTGGCAAGGTCTGTTCCTGTGCCGTATGCGCCGTCGAAGGTGTCCAGAAGGTTGCCGCTTATCATCTGGAATGGAGAGGCGATAGCGTGCTGTGCGTACATCGGTGCTTCCCACTCGGTGACTTCGTAGAGGCTGAAGTGGGCTGTAGAGCCTGT
>JADFVP010000010.1 GCA_015222595.1 Pseudomonadota bacterium | reverse complement strand
GGTATGAGATTATACCCCACCACGGGTCGCAGCATGCCCCGCCGCACGCCTCCGTGCAGATGCGCGAGTAGTGTGCCTCGGTCTCGTTTTCGGTTTTTATTTCGTCCATGTCGGCTTTGTCTCGTTCTGACTTCCATTCATAGCTTTAGTGGCCACTCGGCTGCGCTCGGTTCAATACAAGAGTATACCCTGTAGCGCGCTATGGAGTCCAACCCTTTTGCTTTCCGATAGGAGTGACAGGAGTGGTGCGCGCGAACGCAGAGATAGAGGCTGAAGCGGACGAAGTTCCTCTAAAGAGTGCTTAGTAAAACTTTTTTTAGTGGGGGCTGTTGGGGGTCAGGCAAGTATATCGAGTAAGCTCTCGGTCATTTCATCTGCGGTCTTGAAGGCGGCGACATTGGCGTCCATGGTGTTGCGCGCTATGATCTGGCTCAGGATCTCTTCTGCGATATTGACGTTGGAACTCTCGGCAATGGTGCCGTTCTCGGCCAGGTAGTACGAACCGGTGCTGTCGTCGGTATCTACGTTGGTGCTGACTCCACCACTCATGTTTTCGCTGAAGGTGACCCGCTGGGCCTTGAATTCGTCTGTGTTGACGTTGGCCGTGTTGTGGGCCGAGACATCCATCATCTTGAAGGCGGCGTTCATGCCTGATATCGAAGAACCGAAAGCAGTAATCATGTGCGTACTCCTCCTTTTAACCTTATCGCTTTAGCGCGGAAAAACTTTAGCCTTTTTTCGTCTTTTTTAGCAATAAATGAGAAAAAAGTCAAAATAGTCCGATAGTAACGGCCAACTGCCTGTATTGATTAGGTTTTGTTTGTTCTGTTTTTCTGTCGGGAGACGGGTGTTACAGGGGGCTTAATGTGGTAATTGTGGCCTAAAGTACGGCTTCTATCTCTTTGGCGCCTATTGTGCCGGCACGGAGTATCTCTGGTTTCGCGCCTGTTGCATCGACCACGGTCGATGCCGGCGCTCCGGGGAGCGTTCCGCCGTCTATTATAACGTCTATGGAAGAGCCGAAAAAATCGATGACCTCTTTGGCCGTTACCGGCGGGGCGGCCCCTGCCGGGTTGGCGCTTGTGGCGGTAATAGGGGTCGATAGTTCGGCGGCGAAGCGGCCCGCCACCGGGGAACTCGACACCCTCACTCCTACCGAGCCTGAGCCTGCGGTGATCGCCTCAGGGATAGACTCTACGGCTCTCAGTACAATTGTTAAGGGGCCGGGCCAGAATGCGCGTGAGAGTTTGAGTACCACAGTGCTAAGCTCCGGCGTAATGGTTCTTAGCACGCAGGCATCTTTTATTATGAGCGAGATCGGTTTTCCGTCGGGTCTGACCTTAAGCTTCAAGAGTCTCTCTACGGCTGCGCTGTTGAAGGGGTCTACGCCGAGGGCGTAGAATGTCTCGGTAGGGTATGCGACGACTCCACCGGCGCGAATTGCCTCTACGGCCCGAGCGAGTGCGGAGTTCTTTTCAAGTATTAGCGGGCGAGTTTTATCTGACATAGCCGTCTGTGTTGCTTGCTTTCTGTCTGCCGTCTATCTGTTTTCCATGGCCTCTTTAACGGCGGCCTCGACCCTTTTGGCCTTCTCTTCGACCTTGCGCGCCATCTTCCGGCGCATGCTCTTGAGCTTTGTCCTAAGCTTACTGTCGGAGGCGGCGAGTATCTGAGTTGCGAAGATTCCCGCGTTTCGCGCTCCGGCCTTACCTATAGCCATAGAGGCGACGGGTACGCCGCCCGGCATCTGCACCGTAGCGAGTAAAGCGTCCATGCCCTTTAACGGGCTTGAGTCGATCGGTACGCCGATTACCGGCCCGGTGAACTCTGAGGCGATAAAGCCGCCTAAGTGCGCTGCGCTTCCGGCCCCGGCGATTATTACCTTGATGCCGCGCTTTTCAGCCGTTCTGGCGTACTCAAGGGTTCGTCCCGGAGTTCTGTGCGCCGAGCTGACGGTCATTTCAAAAGGCACGCCAAGCTCGTTCAGCACGGCGGCCGTCTCGTCCATTGTACTTAAGTCGGAGTCGCTTCCCATCAGTATGCCTACAAGCGGTTTCGTCGCCATGCTCTTTCCTTTCAGAATTGAGAAGTATGCTGCACCTGTTTCGTTGCTACGCCTTTTGGACGGCTTTTGCGCCTATATCTGTGCGAAAGTAGACGCCGTCCCACTCTATGGCCTCTACGGCCTTGTATGCCTTCGTGATCGCTTCTGCGGTCGAGGTGCCAAGGGCCGTAATGCCGAGAACCCTTCCGCCGGCAGTTACGACCGCTCCGTCTTTCTCTGCTGTTCCGGCATGGAAGGCGATTGTGTCTTTCTGTCCTCTGAGCTTATCGAGCCCGGAGATCACAGAGCCCTTTTCGTACTTGCCCGGATACCCCTTTGCGGCAAGCACCACGCAGACGGCAGTTGCATTGGTCCACGACAGGCTTACTTCGTCCAGCTCTTCCTCTGTTGCGGCCATGAGAAGTTCGAAGAGGTCGTTCTCCATGCGCATCAGCACCGGCTGGGTTTCGGGGTCTCCGAACCGGCAGTTGAACTCCAGTACCTTTGCGAAGCCGTCCTTTATCATCAGCCCGGCGTAGAGCACTCCGGTGTACTCTCTTCCTTCGTCCTCCATCGCCTGTATGGTCGGCTCAAGAATGTTTTCGAGTATATCGGCCTCCATCGCAGGGGTAAGGAGCGGGGTCGGCGAGTACGCGCCCATGCCACCAGTGTTGGGCCCCTTGTCTCCGTTGAAGATAGCCTTGTGGTCTTGGGCCGGGGCGAGCGGCACTACCGTCGTGCCGTCGGAGATGGCGAGTATCGAGACCTCTTCGCCTTCTAAGAACTCCTCGACTATTATAGTCTCTCCTGCCGTGCCGAAGGCGCGCTCTTCCATCAGCTGCTCTACAGCCGCCACCGCCTCTTCGTATGTCTGACAGATTATTACGCCCTTGCCTGCGGCAAGGCCGTCGGCCTTTATTACAAGCGGCAGTTTTGCGCTCTTCAGGTACTCCTTTGCAGAGTCGGCATCTGTGAACTTTTCGTACGCTGCGCTCGGTATGTTGTACTTCTTCAGCAGGTCTTTGCAGAAGGCCTTGGAGCCCTCCAGCTCTGCTGCGAGCTTACTGGGGCCGAAGACCTTGAGGTTGGACGCGCGAAAGTCGTCTACTATGCCGAGCGTTAGCGGAAGCTCAGGGCCGACTACCGTGAGGTCTATCTTTGCGCTCGCGGCAAACTTCACCAGTGCCGGTATGTCGTCTACGGCTATATCGACGTTCTCGCCGATCTCGGCTGTTCCGGCGTTGCCCGGCGCTATGAATATCTTGCCGACCCTGCCGCTCCTGGAGAGCTTCCACGCAAGAGCGTGCTCACGGCCTCCGGCGCCGATTATCAGTACCTTCATTCGGTATCCCTGTAATTGTCTGACTTATCAGTGGCTAAAATAATAAAAAATAATGGCTCTGCCCTTAGTGCCTGAAGTGCCTGATACCTGTAAAGAGCATCGCTATGCCGTGCTCGTTCGCTGCGGCTATGACCTCATCGTCCCTGATAGAGCCGCCGGGCTGTATTATAGCGCGCACGCCCTTTTCGGCCGCAAGGTCTACGTTGTCTCTGAAGGGGAAGAAGGCGTCGGAGGCGAGTACGCTACCTTTAACCTCAAGCCCCGCGTTAGCGGCCTTCATGAACGCGAGCTGCGTTGAATCTATGCGCGACATCTGCCCGGCCCCGATTCCGACGGTTCTGGAGCCTGAGGCGAGTATTATGGCGTTGCTTTTGACGTGGCGGCAGATGTTCCATGCGAAGAGCAGATCTTTTAGCTCCTCTTCCGACGGGCTTCTCTCAGAGGCGGTCTTTAGTTCAGAGGCGCTTGCAGTGTCTAGCGACTGGAAGAGCACGCCACCGGCGACCCTCTTTATGTCGTACTCGGCAAGCGCAACATCTGTGTTAGTAGTGCCAGCCTCTCCTGTAGCCATTAACCGGAGGTTCTTCTTGCCCTTTAGCACCTTTAGCGCGTCGGGGTCGAAGGCAGGGGCGATTACCGCCTCTAAGAAGATCTTGTTCAGCTCCTCGGCAACGTCGAGCGTAACGGTTCTGTTGATACCGACAATGCCGCCGAAAGCGGAGGTTGAGTCGCATTCGAGAGCGCGCAGGTAGGCGTCGCGAACGGACTCTGTCGATACGGCGGCCCCGCACGGGTTGTTGTGCTTGATTATGGCGACGGCAGGCTCGGAGAAACCGTTAGAGATCGAGAGCGCTGCGTCTACGTCGAGTATATTATTGAAAGAGAGGTCTTTGCCGTGTAACTGTACGGCTCCGGCCAGCCCCGTACCGGAGCTTGCGTAGAAGGCCGCCTTCTGGTGCGGGTTCTCGCCGTAGCGGAGATCCTGAATCTTGGAGTACTGAAGCGAAGCGGTCTCTGGAAAGTGTACGCGCTCGTCTACTTCAGGAACTTCCGGCATGGTTCCCAGGTAATTGGAGATTGCGCCGTCGTAGCGCGCGGTGAGGGCAAAGACCTTCTTTGCAAGTTTAAGGCGCGTGGCGTTAGAGAGCGAGCTTCCCTTCGCCTCCATCTCCTCTATAATAGCGTCGTAATCTCTTGTGTCGGTCACAACGGCAACGTCTGAGTAGTTCTTTGCCGCAGCGCGTATCATAGTCGGCCCGCCTATATCTATATTCTCTATTGCGTCGGCCATGGTGCAGCCCCCGGCTATAGTTTTCTCGAAGGCGTAGAGGTTGACGACCACCATGTCAATGGGCGGTATGCCGTGGTTGGTCATCTCTTTTTCGTGCTCGTCGTTACCCCTTATGCCGAGTATGCCGCCGTGTATCTTCGGGTGGAGCGTCTTTAGACGACCGTCGAGCATCTCCGGAAAGCCGGTATAGGAGCCGATTGGGATTACGTTGACCCCGGCCTCCTGTATCATCTTGCCTGTGCCCCCGGTGGAGATTATCTCTACTCCGAGCCCGGCGAGTTTAGTAGCGAATTCAACAACGCCCTCTTTATCGGTGACGCTGATTATAGCCCTTCTGACCTTCTTCATTTAGATAACCCCTTTAAACAGATCCTAATAATTTAGTATATACCTAGTGCCTACTTCGACCCTCTTTTAACGCCACCGGTCCATGCTCAATATATAGAGCAGAAGGAGCGGGTATAGGGCTTAAGTGAGAGGGTATTTATACACTGTTGGGGCCTAAAAATCCATGTATTTCATGAAATCGCGCTGAAAATGGGCGCTTCCGGATAGAGAGAGGTACTTGGCCTCTTCAGCCATCTTTTCGACCGTATCTCGTTTGTCGCCGCTCAGCGTTAAGACCGCGCCGTCGAGCGCAGCATCCCCGACAAACTCAATGCGTTCTTGCCACTCAGGCTCAATGAGGCCTATTGCGGCCAGAGGGGCGACACTCAGGTGGGCGCCGAAGGCTCCGGCAATGTAGACGGTCTCTATGTCGGAGTTTTCGAGTTTTGCGTGTCGGAGAAGTATAGCGATACCTGCGCGTATTGCCGACTTTGCGACTTGAAGCGAGCGGATATCGGTCTGCGTCAAGGCCACCTCGCCGGACGGGGCCATAGAGAGGATAAAGCGGTTCTCTTTGCCGTCGGACTTTATCTTAGCGCTAAGGATATTGTCGAGTTCGTCGGCCCCGGCCATCTGACCGTTTCGCTGCACCACACCGGCCTCTATCAGCGCGCTTGCCGCCTCTACAAGGCCTGAGCCGCAGATGCCTTTTGGGGCCGTGCCGCCTATGACGGCCAGTTCTACGTGCTCGTCTACAATTTTGACGCCCTCTATCGCCCCCGGAGCCGCAACCATGCCGCAGCCGATCTCTCCTGCCTCGAAGGCGGGCCCGGCGGCAGCCGAGGTGGCCGAGAGTACGCCGTGGTTGCTAAGCAAGATTTCAGAGTTGGTGCCGAGATCTATCGCGAGCACGCGTCGGTCTCCCTTTTGTAGTCCGAGCGCGAGCGCCACTGCGCTGGCGTCGCCGCCGACAAAGCCGCCTATGGTCGGTAGAGCGTAGAGCGTGGCGCCGGGTGCGAGCGTGCCTTCGGGTAGTCCCGCGCCGATGCCTGCCTGTAAGGCCCCAACCGTCTTCGCCTCTTTAAAGGCCGGTTTGTACGGAACCTTACCGAGCGGGGCCGGAGAGACGCCCAGAAGCAGGTGCGTCATGACGGTATTGCCGGCTGCCGTAATGGTCTCAATGGCAGCGTCGGGGTAGTTGGTCGTCAACTCCGCTATCATGCGGGTACATTCGCCTGTTACCGCGTCCGTCAGCTTTTTAAGTCCGTCCTCTTCCGTTGTGGTCACGCGCACGCGGGCCAATAGGTCTGCGCCCCATGCCCTTTGCGGGTTGGGGGCCGAGACCGTGGCGAGTGTCTTAAGACCCGACATATCGATAAGAGAGGCTGCGATGGAGGTGGTGCCGATGTCGAAGGCGATTCCGAGTTCTCTGTTATCCATCATAATCCTTAAAGTACCTGTGGAAGAGGGGTATTGAAATGTGCCGCTAGAACGAAATAGGGGGCGCCGCGCTAAAGAGGTACTTGAGATCATCGTCCTCGAACCGGAGGCCGAGCCCAAAGTAGAGCGACTCCATATTGGCGTCCGAGATAATATCGTCCATGCCAGCGGAGAGGTAGAAGTACCTTGTGAAGTAGAGCATGGCTCCGGCCTTCAGGTGCGGGTTGTCATCCTTGTCGAAGTCGAAGGCGTCGAAGGAGAGCTGTACCCTGTTGTTGAAGAGATTGTAGTCGAGCCCGAGGCCTCCGGTGGACTCTATCAGACCGCCTCGGATCGTAAGCCCGTGAAACTGCTTTGCCGCCTGAAGGCTGAACTTGAAGTCGTCTGAGGTCTTTATCTCCGTAGTCGTAGTGGTTGAGCCGCCAACGGTAACCACGCGTGTCTCTTTGCTCCGCTCACCGCGCGGATCGTCTATGACCTCGAAGAGGTAGAACTTGTCTGAGGAGGGCTGGAGCTTGAGCGTAATGTAGCTCTTTGTCTCTTCGGCCCCGAAGATGTACTCGCCCCTGTAGCCGACAAAGGTCTTTATGGACTCGGCCTTCTCTATAAAGTTGTTGATGCCCGTGACCGTCTTGTTGATATTCGTGTGGAGGCTTTCGTCGTTGACGAGCTGGCCGATAGTGCCCTCTCCAGAGTCTATCTTCTGGGTTATGCTTCCGATGTAATCGACGGTGTCGGAGATGCGCGGGCCTATGTCGCCCGTCATCTTGTTTATGTTCTCCATCGCCTCGTGGAGCTTGAGCGAGGCGAGCTTGAGGTTCTCTATTCCTTCTGAGAGGTTGCCCCTGTTTTCGTTTATCAGCGAGTTGAGGTTCTTCGTGGTCTCTAAAAGGCCTTCGTTCAGGTTGTCTACCGCAGCCTTAAGGCCCATGGAGATCTGCGGGCCGTCGTCTCTTAAGAGCGTAGAGAACTGGTTGAGGTTGTGGATTATGTTGTCGAGCTTTTCGTCGTTCTTCTCGATGAGGCGGCTGACCCGGTAGGAGACCTCCTCCATGTTGGTCATTATGTTCTTGAGCGTCGCCTCGCCTTCGGCCCCGCCAAAGACGTTGCCGAGCGTAGTGGAGACCTTCTTTATATCCATCGAGACGTCGCTCATGATAGTTATGAGCTTGTCCATGTCGGCGTACGAGGTCGTGCGCATAAGCGTGTCGCCGTCCTTTAGAACAGGGGCGTTCGGAGAGCCGACCAGCAGTTCCATGTACCTCTCGCCAAGCAGGCCCTTGGTGGTCAGCACTGCTGTAAAGTCCGCGCCGATCTCTATCTCCGGCTTTATCCTCAGAGTCAACTTAGCGCGGCTGTCTTTGAGCGTTATGTCGGTGATCTTGCCGACCTCAACGCCGGCTACGCGCACGCTGGCGTCTTTGTCCAGTCCTGCGGCATTGGCAAAGGAGACGTAGACCGTGTACCCGGCGTCTGAACCGATGGTAAAGCCGCCTATTCTGAGCGACATGTAGACGAGCAGAGACAGTCCGAAGAGGACGAAGAGTCCTACCTTCGCCTCGGGGGTGAACTTGAAAAGAGTTTTTTGGGTCTCTGCCATTAAGGGCTCTTCTTCTGATTACTTTGGTGACTGCTTAAGTTATTGCTTCTGTCAGTAGACCTTTATCGGTCCCTCTGCTCTGCCTTCGAGAAACTGGCGCACAACCGGGTCCGTGCTGTTCTTCATCTCTTCGACCGTGCCGGAGGCGATGATACGGCCTTCATGCAGCATCGCTATCTTATCGGCTATTTTGTAGGTAAAGGGAATATCATGGGTAATGAGTACGTACGTGGTATTGAGCGCTTTCTGGGTGTCGAGTACGAGGTCCGCGATAGAGTCGCTCATAATGGGGTCGAGCCCTGTGGTCGGTTCGTCGAAGAGGACTATCTCCGGGTCCATGACGATTGCGCGGGCAAGCCCGACCCGCTTCTTCATTCCGCCGCTCAGCTCGTCCGTGGCCATCAACTCTACACCCTTCAGTCCGACGCGGACGAGCTTTTCACGAACGATCTTCTCTATATCGGCGTCTTGCAGCCCTGTATGCTCTTTTAGAACAAAGCCAACATTTTCGGCAACGTTCATCGAGTCGAAGAGCGCGCCGCTTTGAAAGAGCATGCCGAAGCGTTTTCTTATCTCGTTCAGTTCGCGCTCTTTGAGAGAGGCGATATCGACCCCGTCGAGCTTTATGGTGCCGGAGTCCGGTTTCAAGAGCCCGATTATGTGCTTTATCAGCACGCTCTTGCCCTCACCGCTGCGTCCTATTATGACGGTTATCTTCGACTGCTCGATGTCGAGGTTGAGCCCGTCGAGGATCTTTCTACCGTTGAAGGACTTAGTTAAGTTTCTAATTTTTATCATATTTAACGTCTCTTTTCAAGTCAGCCCAGTATTGACGAGAGCAGGTAATCGGATATTAGAATCATAACCGAAGCCGTTACGACCGAGGTAGTGGCGGCCCGTCCCACGCCCTCTGCTCCGCCTGTCGTGTAGAAGCCGTTGTAGCAGGCTACAAGCGTCATGATGAGGCCGAAGACGAGCGATTTGTAGAGCCCCATCGCAATATCATCTATGGTCACAAAGTCTACTGTGCGCCCTATGTAGACTCCGGAGTTTATGCCGAGCAGCTTGACCCCGACGAGGTAACCGCCGATAACGCCCACAAAGTCGGTTATTACGGTCAGCAGAGGGAACATCAGTATTCCGGCTACGATACGCGGCACCACAAGATACTTTACCGGGTTTATGCCCATTGTAGAGAGCGCGTCTATCTGCTCGGTAACGCGCATTGTGCCAAGCTCCGTGGCCATTGCGCTTCCGGCGCGGCCCGTTACCATAAGCCCCGTGAGCACTGGGCCGAGTTCGCGCGCCATGGAGAGCGCAACGGTAGGCCCGACCATGGATTCGGCCCCGAACCTCTTTAGCGCGTTGTAGCCCTGAAGCGCCAGGACCATGCCGGTGAAGGCTCCGGTAAGGACTACGACAAAGAGCGACTGGATGCCGACGAACTCCATCTGCTTGAACATGTTTCGTACTTTAACGGGGGGGGTGAAGCAGAGCATGGCGGCGTTGGCGAGCATCATCATCATCAGCCCTATCGAGTTGATGCTCTTCTGGGCGTACAGGCCCAATCTTTCCAGAGTATCTTTGAACACGTCTATGATCCAGTCACTTTAGGGCGAAACAGCTAGAGCGATCTTCTTTATACTTACCGCCGGGTTTATATGTAGACCCGTGGTACGCGCTTGGAGATGGAGCAGAAGACCTCGTAGGAGATCGTTCCGGTCTTTGCCGCTATCTCTTCTGCCGAGATACTCTCCGTACCGCGTGTGCCTATTATAACGACCTCGTCGCCGACCTCTACGTCCGGGATATCGGTAACGTCGCACATGGTAAGGTCCATGCAGATGGTCCCTGCTATGGGGGCGCGCGCACCGCGCACCAAAACGTCTCCGCCGTGGGAGAGCGAGTGGGGTAGCTGGTATGTAGAGGAGAGTGCGCGCGGCAGTCCGTCGGCGTAGCCGATCGGCAGGGTGGCGATTTTAGACTCTCTTGTGGTGACAAAGGTACGGCCATAGCTTATGGGTGTGCCCGCAGGCACCCGTTTGAGCTGGAGTATGCGGGTGGTGAGTTCAAGGGCCGGCCTCAACTCTACGCGCTCTTTAAGGTGGGGCGCGGGGTACGAGCCGTAGAGCATTATGCCGGGGCGCACGAGGTTGAAGTGCGACTCTTTCGATGCAACGGAAGCAGCGGAGTTGGCCATGTGGATGTACCTTGGACGAAAGCCGAAGGAGCGTACCGTTTCAAACGCTGAGCTGAAACGCGCGAGTTGGGTGGCACTGAACGCGGAGTTCTCGGAGTCGGACTCGGCAAAGTGGGAGAGGAGCCCGTCGAGTTTTACGTTCTTTGCCTCTTTTAGTCGCTGAAGCAGTCCCTCTAGCTCGCTCTGCTCCGGCGCCGACTTTGAGTGTTCTGTTGGCTCTGTCAGTTGCGTCACCTCCGAGTGCACAGTTAGCTCTTCGCACTGAACGCCGAGCCGCGCCATACCGGTATCTATCTTCAGGTGGACGGGCTTTATTGTGCCAAGCTCCTTAGCCCTCTTGTCGATCCTCTCTATCGTCTCTATGTCGTAGACGACAGGGGTGAGGTCGTGGGTGAAGAGCGACTCGATCTGTTCGGGAAAGAGGCCGCCGAGCAGCAGTATCGGGGCCGTTATGCCGCCCGCTCTAAGTTCTGCGCCCTCTGTCGGGAGCGCGACACCGAACATGGTCGCCCCTAGCGAGCCGAAGAGGCGCGCAACGGCAAGCGCACCGTGGCCGTAGCCGTCGGCCTTGACAACGGCCATTATCTCGGTTTCAGGAGCGAGCGCGGCCTTAATTGCCTCGAAGTTGTGCTTAAGCGCAGAGGTATCTATGGTCGCCACTGTAGGCCGATCGATTGTATCGGGCGAACCGGACGAATTGACCTGTCCGGGCGTGCCGGATAGGCTGGTTATGTCGGGGCTGTCTTTCAGGGTCGTGCTCATCGTCTATACGGTTCCGATTCTTGTCTGTTTCCGGGTATGCAAAAGCCCGGGTATCGCTCTCGGCCTATTATTGTCACACTTTATCATATTTAAGGCTAAACAGACCGAATATACCATATACGGGGCGCAAGAGCACACTCTTTTGCTCTTTGTTGTAGAGTAGACGGTAGATCAAAAGGTAGAGCAAAATTTATATGGCAACAGGGTGCGTAAATGGCGGGGCAGAAGCGTGGGCGAAACGGTAGGGCGCTCAGTCGAGCGCCTTTAAGAGCAGGGTAAACTCCTCTTTAGCCCCGCCCTGCAGCGGTATACGAACAGAAGTGTCGGAGCCCGGAGCGATCTTGATAGGCTCGCCGTCTACCGAGAGCATGGAGCGAAGTTCAAAGTCCCGGTTTCCGGCAGGCGTCATAAGCTCCATGGAGTCGCCGACAGAGAATTTATTATTCACCTTTATCAGCATATTCTGCTCTTCGGTATTGATTTCTACCACCTCGCCGACCAGTTGCTGCCGGCCGTGCTTTGAAGAGCCGATGAGGTAGTTCTGATAATCTTCCGGGGCGTGGCGGCGGAAGAAGCCTTCGGTGTAGCCCCGGCTGGCTAGACCGTCCAACTCTCTCAGCATCTTAAGGTCAAAAGGGCGACCGTCCACTGCGTCGTCTATTGCCCTGCGGTAGACCTGCGTGGCGCGCGCGGCGTAGTAATGCGACTTTGTGCGCCCCTCAATCTTGAGCGAATCTATCCCCATAGCCGCCAGACGCGCTACGTGCTGCACGGCCCTAAGGTCTTTGGAGTTCATTATGTAGGTTCCGTGCTCGTCCTCATGGGCGGGCATGAGGTCTCCGGGCCGCTTGCTCTCTTCGAGCAGAACAGAGGCCATTGTTATCGGTTGCAGCTCTCCGGTTTCGTCTTGCTCTGCTTCGTGTACCTTGTAGTCCCAGCGGCAAGAGTTTGTGCAGGCGCCCTGATTTGCGTCGCGGTGGTTCATGTAGCCCGAAAGGAGGCATCGGCCGGAGTACGCTATGCAGAGCGCCCCGTGGACAAAGACCTCAAGCTCTATGTCAGGGCAGAGTTGGCGGATCTCTTCGACCTCGTCTAAGGAGAGTTCGCGCGAGAGTATGATGCGCGCTATTCCCAACTGGCTCCAGAACTTGACTGTAGCGAAGTTTATCACATTGGCCTGAACCGAGAGATGGATAGGCACTTCGGGCCAGCGTTCGCGCACCATCATTATGAGCCCCGGGTCGGACATGATGAGGGCGTCGGGCTGCATGGCTATTACGGGGGCCATATGGCCCATGTAGGTCTTTACCTTGGAGTTGTGGGGCGAGAGGTTGCTGGCGACGTAGAACCGCTTGCCGAGCGCATGGGTCTCGTTTATGCCGCGCTCTAACTGAGCGAGGTCGAAGTCGTTCTCGCGCACGCGCATGGAGTAACGGGGCTGGCCTGCATAGACCGCGTCTGCGCCGTAGGCAAGGGCGTAGCGCATATTACGGTATGTTCCTGCTGGAGATAGAAGTTCTGGTCTTTTCACGCGTTGAACTGTTTGTTGGTAGTTGGTGTGCAGAAAAAAAGATTGAAGTAAGAATGAGCCGACGTGAAAAAAATAGCCCGGTCTTTATAAAGGGAGAATGTATTTAAGTGAAAGACGGCCCCGGAGGGAAAATGGCCGACGTGGAAAAGTTGGCCCGTTGGCCCCAATTAGGCCCCGGAGGGGAGGGCGCCGACGACGGCGTCTCTTGTGCCGAGCGCGTCTTTGAGTTTCTTGAGCGCAGCGGTCTCTATCTGGCGGACACGTTCTCTCGTCAGCCCCAGCGTAACGCCTATGGCTTGCAGGCTCTGCGGTTCGTCTGCCATCACTCTTTCGGTTATGATGAGGCGTTCGCGGTCGTTCAGATCCTGTATTGCGAGCGAGACGCCTTTTGAGACTACGGTCGCCTCTTCTTGTTCACCGAGCAGCTCTTCCTGGTTCGGTCCCTCTTCTTTCAAGAGGTCGAGATGGGTGGTGGTGGAGTCGCCCAGAGTCGTATCGAGCGACATGTCGGCAGCGAGCGTAATGGTCTTTGCATTTGCGTCGCCTGTCTCGGTTTTGTCCTGCTTGTAGAAGAGCGCCTTTTTCATGGCTTTACTTCCGTTGCGCACGAGTCCCTTGGTCTTGACTATGTAGTCCTGTATCTGCGCTTTTATCCACCAGGTTGCGTAGGTGATGAGGCGAAAGCCCTTGGTCGGGTCGAACTTTTTGACCGCGATCATGAGCCCCATGTTGCCTTCCTGAATAAGGTCGGCAAGTTTTGCTCCGTAGCGGCTGAACTCCATTGCGACCTTTATGACGTAGCGGAGGTTCGAGGTGACGAGGGTATGCGCATCTTCGACCTTGCGCTCGTTCCAGTACCGCTCTGCTATCGTGAGTTCCTCTTTGGCGCTCAAGAGCGGATAGGCGTTTACCTCGCTGAGGTAACGCTGTAAAGAGTCTGCTAATACCGGTAATGCCACCTGTATAGTACCCCTCGAAAGTGGTTTGTGCTGCCCTTAGATATATCTAATACTATATTGTAGGGTTTTGGATGTAGAATGTCAAGCAACAAGTGGTGCCGTTTATGCGTAACATACTGATCTATATCGGTTATACGTAGGAAAACTTTATTCCTATTGAGCTTGTTTATTCAATAAAAAGAGGCCCGGACTTTAGTCCGAACCTCTTTGGTATTAAAATTTTGCATTACGTAAAGCCCGCGCATCTATTAAGCTAGGCCCCTTAACTGGCCCAGGTTAGTGGGCTTCTTCGAGTGCGCCGCCCAGATACATCATGGACAGGAGCGCGAAGATGAAGGACTGAATGAAGATGACGAGCACGCCGAGCGCGGTAGAGAGCGCGAGCAGCGGATAGGCCGCAGGCATAAGAATGAGCAGCACGGTTACTATCTGCTCGTGGCCCATCATGTTACCGAAGAGTCTGAGCGAGAGCGAGACCGGGCGCGCTATGTGGCCGATGATCTCGATCGGAATCATAAGGGGCGCGAGCCACCAGACGGGTCCGACAAAGTGCTTGAAGTACTTGAGGCCGTGCTCCTTGACGCCTATTATGTGGGTTGCGAAGAAGACGAGCAGCGCGAGGCCTACCGTTGTGTTGAGGTTGGCGGTCGGCGGCAACAGGCCCGGAATCATCCCCAAGACGTTTGCGAAGAAGATGAAGACTGCGAAGGTCATTATGAAGGGAAAGTACTTTCTTCCCTTGGGGCCCATCGACTGGTCTATGAGGCCTAAGAAGGAGTCTACGACCAGTTCTATGATCGACTGAGTCTGTCCGGGAACCATCTTTAGCCGTTTGGCCATTATGAACGAGAAGATGGCGAGTCCGATAATTATATAGATCATCAGCGCCGTATGGACCTGAAGACCGAAGATTGGCAGAATAATATCGTGATGCACTTTTACTCTTCCTCCGCTTGAATTGATAGCACCATCGCACCGATGGAGACGAATATTGCAGTAGTGAGCCCAGCGACCATCGGCCACGGCTCCATAATTCCTTTTGAGATCAGCAGTATCAGTATTACTGCCGTTAGTAGAAAGCGTATGTAGTAGTTCCTTGCGACCATGCGTCCGGCAAAGTGTACGCCTTTACCCATTGCGCGCCGGGCGATAATAAAGAGCCAGACGAGGTTCGCGACGCCCATAAGGTAGCCTACTGCAAAGTCCGGGGCGAGCGTGGAGTTTATTATGGCCGTAACACCCGTGCCGAGCGCGCCTGCTACTATGTTGAACCCTGCCATTCTGTAGAGGGTTCCGGGCGTCGGGTTAAGTCTGTTAAGAGCACTTGTCGCCATATTCTTTCGCAATCTCGTAAATATTTTTAAAGCCTGCCGCTATTCCGAAGAGCAGAAAGAGTATGGTAAGCCACGGCTTTGTGTCGAAGTACCTGTCTAGATAGACGCCGATACCGAGGCCGATAAAGGTTGTGGCCGCCATCATGATACCCATGGAGGTTATCTTGTAGAGACCTTTTAGGGCGCCGTCCTCTTTTTTCTTTTTCATCTTTATATAGATAGAGCTTTCGGCTTTGTCGGTCTTTTGCCTTTGAATAAACCGTCGAACCAACAGTTTTTGTACCATGCAAAGGGGAGAAAAGTCAATTTTTTTTGTCTATTTGGCGTTTAGGGCTGCTCTTTTAGCCCTTTTTCAGCACAACCTGCCTGAAATGCCTCTTTCCGGCCTGTAGAAGGTAGGTCGCGCCGGTTTCGAGCGTTGCTTTCGGGTCTGTTGCTTTAACGCCGTCTACCTTTACCCCGCCCTGCGTGATCATCCGGCGGCCGTCGGAGGTGGACTTTACGAGCCCCGCCTCTGCCATTGCCTTGGGCAGCCAGACGGTGTCGTCTGGAATTGTAACCGTGACCTCTTCTATGTCGTCCGGTATTTCTTTCTTCTTAAAGAGCGACCCGAAGGCGATCTTTGCTTGCTCTGCGGCCTCTTCAGAATGGAAGCGCGCGGTCAGCTCGTGCGCGAGCCGCTCTTTTGCCTCTTTCGGGTGGACCTTTTGGTTGCGGATAGCATCAAGCTCTTCGTTCGTGATGTCGCTAAGGAGTTCGTACCACCGGTGCATCAGCTCGTCCGAGATACTCATCACCTTGCCGTAGATCTCGTTCGGCGGCTCGGTTATGCCTATGTAG
>JADFVP010000009.1 GCA_015222595.1 Pseudomonadota bacterium | reverse complement strand
TTGGCGATTCGGCTGACATACTTCTCATATCGTCCAAGCTCGTTGAAGGCACTTCCAACGCTGACGATGATGTTGATATGTATATCGCACAGGCAACCATCAAGACCATACCGAACAACAGCCTCGACGTATACGGCATCTTCCTGAGAAACAGCTCCACAACCCAGGTTTGGAATAGCGCTATGGAGAATACCTCACTTGCTCTGTCCGAGGCCGAGACTCTCAACACCTACGGCGTAAGGCTCAAGGGTAACGTAGACGGCGTAGGCGTAGACTACACCGTTGAGGTAGCTAAGCAGACCGGTGAGGCAAAGACCACGACCCTTACCCAGGATAAAGATGCTCTTGCATACGCTGTCAGGGTTAACTATGCTCTCCCGAACAACGCAAACAAGATCAAGATCGGCTTTGAGTATGCTGTTGCTTCCGGTGACGGAACGAGTGGCGACAACAAGAACGAGACTTTCTCTAACCTCTACCCAACCAACCATGCTCACTTCGGCATCGCCGACAGGCACGCATGGAGAAACCTGAACGCATTGGGCTTCAAGGGTTCCGCCAAGGTTAACGACCAGCTCAGCGTAAAGGCTGCATACTGGAACTTCACTCTTGACGAGAAGGCTGATGGCGCATATGCCGCAGGTAACTGGAACACTAACACTGTATCAACTCTCGGCATTGGTAACACCAACGACGCTGTAGGTTCCGAGGTAGATCTTGTTGCTAACTACAAGCTTAACAAGGCAACTGGTCTCCAGGTAGGTTGGTCCCGTTACTTTGTTGGTGACGCTATCACCGACAACAACGCTACTGCCGAAGATTCAGACTTTGCATATCTCCAGCTCGTAGCAAAGTTCTAAGCCTTAAAGCACTAGTAACAAAGTTAAGTCCAGACGGGCAGACCCTAACAGGTCTGCCCGTCTTTTTTTTGCGCTCTGTTGCAGTGGGCGGCTCCGAGGGACGGGGCCTGGCCCGATACCCATTCATAGTAAGTACGCAATAAAAAAAACTTGTAAATGGCCAAGCCTGTAATATAATGAATTTTGAACATTTCCACCCTTTGCGGCTTCAGTTAAACTCCTGAAAGTCCGTTAAGAGTAGATACATCATACGTAACTTTTTTGCGAGTGCACGGAACTGATGAACCGTCATAGTGCGCGTGCAATCCGAGAGTTCTGACAATAACTTTAAGGTACCTATAAGATGAGATTTGGCATCAGGGTTAAGATACTGATCTTTGCAGCCATTGCATGGGCCTTTATCTTCGGCGTCTACTCTGTCTATATCTATTACGAGCGCACGGAGCAGACCCGCAGGATGGCGCTCTCTACCGCGAACCTGCTTGCGCGCGAGATAACCGCAGACCGCCGCCTCTACGCCTCTACGGTCGTTAAGCGCGCGCTCGACGCCGGCATGCTCGTTCAAGACAACTACCACGGAACTGATAACGCCATTCCTCTTCCCTCTACCTATCTGCGCGAAGTTGCCGAGTCGCTCGGCACAGAGGGCGGCGGCTTCTCTATGCACCTGAAGAGCCTGGCGCCCGTCAACCCTGCCAGCAGCCCTGTGGACGTTTTCCAGCGCGACGCACTCGCCGTCTTTGCAGCTGGCACCGACACCCGCCACTACATCTTCGAGCGCTACAACGGCAAGGAGTCAATCAGGTATATGGTGCCGGACATCGCCACCTCAGATACCTGCATCGGCTGTCACAACGCCTTTAGCGAGAGAACCGGCAAGGTGTACAGCATAGGCGACGCTATCGGCGCGCTGGAAGTAATCATTCCGATAGAGTCGGAGATGAGCGCTGCCATGACCGATATATGGCGCGCCATAGGGTACGGTTTTGCCATAGTGGTTACCATGGCCTTCGTCGGCCTCGCCTTTATTCGCCGCGTTATAATCACTCCTGTTACAAAGGTCGTAGAGGTGACTCGCCGGCTCGCGCTCGGAGACCTGACCACCGTTGCAGAGGTCAACTCGGACGACGAGATCGGGGATCTTGCCGTACAGACCAACGAGGTCGTCAGCAACCTCCATACAATGATAGGGGAGATACGGAGCGCGTCGGACTCTATGCAGAGCGTTTCGGGCACGGTCGAGTTCAATACAAAAAAGGTGTTGGATGCGTCGCGCCACCAGTCCACGCAGCTCGAAGAGATGGTTTCGTCCATGGAGGAGGCCGATAACTCGATGGGAGACATAGCCTCTTCGTCCGATGCGCTGGTGCTCTCCATAGAGAAAGGCAATTCTGCGCTCCTGGAGTTCGGGGCCTCTGCGAACGAGGTGCTCGACAACACGGAGAGCCTCTCTATCAACGTTGACGAGACCGCGCGCTCAACTAAAGAGATGACCGGTTCTATAAAAGAGGTGAGCGAGAATATCGAGAACCTCTCTTCGGCCATACTTCAGGTAAGCTCCTCTATGGAGGATATAAACGCCAGGATAAAAGAGGTCGAGGCGAATGCGACCGAAGGCGACAGGTTTGCCGACGAGGTGATAAAGGACGCACGCAGCGGCATGTCTGCGGTAGACTCTACTATAGAGGGCATACTGAAGATAAAAGAGGCAACGCGCGAGTCGAGCCGCATAACGGGCAACCTTCACGGCAGGATAAAGGAGATAGGCAAGATACTCGACGTTATAAGAGACGTTGCCGAAGAGACCAACCTGCTTGCCATAAACGCAGCGATAATCGCCGCCCAGTCGGGGGATGAGGGCAAGAGTTTCTCTGTCGTTGCCAATGAGATAAAAGACCTTGCCGAGAGGACGACCACCTCTGCCAAGGAGGTAACGGAGTTGATACATGCCGTGGATCTTGAGAGCGACAGGGCAGAGGCCGCTATGGAGCGCGGGGTCGAGAGCGTTGAGGAGGGCGTAAAGCTCTCTAACGAGGCAGGGGTCGGACTCAAGAAGATAGTAGAGAGCGCACAGCGCTCCACGATGATAGTTCGCGAGATCTCACGCGCCTCGGCAGATCAGGCCAAGGGTAGCCGCATGGTGATAGAGGCGACCGATAAGGTCTCCGAGATGGCCAGAAGAATAGTGAGCGCCTCTCAGGAGCACGCAAGAGGAAGTGAGCTTATTAACCGCTCTGCCGAGAGGATGAGCGAGACCGTCTATAAGGTGCGCAGTTCCGCAAAACTGCAGCTCGATGCCAACAAGGAGATAAGCGCGGCAATGGATGAGGTGGGCAGGTTGCTGACCCATATAAACTCCGTTGTGAGCGAGCAGAGCCGCAACATAGTAACGCTGCTAGGCTCTGCGGACTCTGTTCGCAACGTATCGAGCGAGAATATAGAGAAGGCCAAGGAGATGATGAAGGCGGTAGAGGAGATGAGCAGGCTCAACAACCGGCTCATGGACGGCGTTATGAGGTTCAAGCTCGGCGGGTAGGTAGCGCGCCCGGAAGTGCCTTCGGGCTCCAAAACCTGCAATACGGGCCCGAAAAGCTGTCTGTAGCTCTGGTAACGGACTTTTTGACCTCAAATTCACCGGTTAGGACGCTCTTTTTCTATTGCAAGGCCTCTTTGAATCAAATATAATGAATCCGTTTTCTGCTTTATTGTCACGGAGTGTAGCTTGAGTTGATTAACAAGGACCCTCTCAAGGTGGGGTCCTTTTTTTAAGGACTGCGTAACTGTTGCCCTAATCTTCTAATTTGGAAATGGTTGAGCTTCACCATTTGACTTTAGTGCTGCCGGGTACTATCTTTATACTCGGTGCTCCACTCTAAGCAGGGCACGGAAGAGGTCGTTTACATGCGAGAGTGGCGGAATTGGCAGACGCGCCAGATTTAGGATCTGGTGGGCAACCTTGGGGGTTCGAGTCCCCCCTCTCGCACCAGTTTTTTTTAGTACTTATAATTTTTAAGCAATAGAGTAAAGGGGAAGTTTTGATGGCAAAGCATAAGCACGATCATTCACATGACCACAATCATCAACATGTTAAAGCGGATTTCGATATAAAGGTCGATATTGAGGATATAAGCTCAGTCAAAAAGCGCCTCACCATAACCGTGCCCAAGGAGACCGTAAAGTCCGGGATAGATTCGGCCTACCGTAACCTCAAGGCAACGGCCTCTCTGGCCGGGTTCAGAAAAGGAGCCGTGCCGCGCGGCGTGCTGCAGGCCAAGTTCGGCGAGTCGGTTGAGGCCGATGTCTCAGGACGTCTCGTGGAGCAATCTTACACCGAGGC
>JADFVP010000097.1 GCA_015222595.1 Pseudomonadota bacterium | reverse complement strand
GCGGTCAACATGCCTGCAACCGGTACTGCCGGAACGCTCGGCGCTCTCGGCTTCATGCTCGGCAGGGCAGGCACCAACCCGCTCCTGCTCGATCTCAGGCTTACTGCCGGAGAGCAGGCCGGTAAGTTGAGGACTATATCGAGGCCGAGAATTATCACCATGGACAACAAGCAGGCCGAGATATCTCAGGGTGAGAAGATACCGTTCGAGACGGTCTCGGCCTCAGGTACGACCACCACATTCGTGGATGCTAGTCTCAGGCTTATAGTCACTCCGCACATTACTCCGGACGGCTCCGTTCTTATGAAGATAGTGGCTACGCGGAACTCGATCGGCGCTATCAGGAGTGGATCCGGAGACCCGTCGATAAACACCAAAGAGGCCTCTACCGAAGTGCTGGTTCGCGACGGAGAGACTACCGTAATAGGCGGAATAGTAGTTTCAGATACCAATGATACCAGCAAGGGGGTACCTTTCCTTAAGGATATCCCGATGCTCGGGTGGCTCTTCAAGAGCAGTTCGGTCTCTGATTCACAGACAGAGCTGCTGATATTCATCACACCTACGATTATGTTGAACAAGACTGTAGGCTGATTCCTTACGGGGAAGATAATCGAGGATGAAGTTGAGGGACACGCCCGGCAGGGGTGTGTCCCTCAACTTATTTATACTGCACCATGGTGCGCCGGGTACTCTTTTATTACAAGAATGGAGTTGTTGTTAGATGAAGAGGAGGCTGAGAGAAGAGACCGTAATATTTATCAGCATAATGAAGTGGCTCGTGCTCGCTTCGATAATAGGTCTTGTGGTAGGTCTCTCCACCACCCTCTTTCTTAAACTGCTCCAGTTCTCCACGTCTTCCGCCCGTCCTACGTACTACTTCATTTTACTTCCTTTTGGTATGCTTGCGAGCGCGGCACTGATAAAGTACTTTGCGCCTGATGCCGAAGGCTACGGCGCAAGGGTTATTGAGGCGGTGCACAGGTCTTCAGGAAAGATACCGGTTCTCGTTGCACCTATAAAACTGATAGCAACGCTGATTACGGTTGCTACGGGCGGCTCTGTCGGAAAGGAGGGCCCTTGTGCGCAGATCGGAGCCGGGCTCTCATCCATGCTTGCCTCAATGGCTCGCTTCTCAGAGTCCGACCGTAAGAAACTTGTAATATGCGGAATAAGCGGGGGCTTTGCCGCCGTCTTCGGAACCCCTATTGCCGGGGCCATCTTCGGTATAGAGGTTCTCTTCGTGGGTGGCATTATGTACGAAGTGCTGCTGCCCTCCTTTGTTGCCGGGTTAATCTCGTACCAGGTCTCTTCGGCCCTCGGCATTACATACTTCGATTATGCATTAAAGTTTGTTCCCGTCTTTAGCGAGGCCTTCTTTATAAAGGTAGTATTCGCCGGGATCTTCTTCGGCCTCGTCGCCTTCCTGACCATAGAGGTGCTCCGCTTCGGCATGAAGCTCTCCAACACCATGACAAAGAAGTACGGCATTGGCGAGTTGCTAAAAGCGTTTATCGCCGGGGTGTTTCTTCTTGTTCTGGTGGTGCTCTTTTCGTCCAGGTACTTAGGCCTCGGCCTCGATACGATAACCGCTACTCTCGGAGGCGAGAAGGTGCCTGCTGCTGCCTTCTTTATAAAGATGCTCTTTACCTCCATTACCCTTAACTTCGGAGGCAGCGGTGGTATCATAACGCCGATAATCTTTATCGGCAGCGCTGCAGGCAGCCTGTTTGCCGGTCTCTTTGGACTCAACGTTGCGATATTCGCTGCGATCGGCGCTGTTAGCGTACTTGCCGGTGCGGCCAACACCCCTATTGCCGCAAGCATTCTGGCGGTTGAACTCTTTGGCCCAGAGGTGGCGCCTTATGCCGCGATTGCCTGCGTAATAAGTTTTATTATGACGGGCCACAGGTCTGTCTATCCCTCGCAGATACTTTCTATGAAGAAGTCGGCCTCCATAAACGTTAGTCTCGGTCAAGAGATGCAGAGTATCAGGCCTACCGTAGAGTACAGGGAGAAGAGCGTCTTGTCCACTGCCAGAAATATAGTATCGCTTCTGTCAAAGAAGAGTCCCGGAGATACTTCAAAGAGTTCTGACCCGACTGTAGAGGCAGAGCCGAACCCAGCCGAAAAGACAGACGCCGATAAAGATAAGTCTCCGTAGAGCTTATGTGGTTCGTCTGTTTCTGCGCCATAGCGCGCTGAGTAGTGTCAGGTTTTGAGCTATACTGTATACAGACGCTGGTTTTGTGATATTTACAATGACGTAAATACCAATGGATATTAGATTATGCCTGAGAGTATGTTTGGTAGTGGGTTAAGCGCTCTTCAGTTTAAGAACTTTACCGAGTTGATCTGGCAAGAGTCCGGCATAAGGGTGCCTGAAGACGAAAAGGACATGCTTGTCTCCCGGCTTGTTAAGAGGATGCTGGCTCTGAAGCTCGACACCTTCGACGCTTACTACACCCATCTGCATAGAGAGCCTTCAGAAAAGATTTACCTCATCGACTCCGTAAGCACTAATATGACCGGCTTCTTTCGTGAGCCGAAGCACTTCGGGTTCCTCAAAGGCGACTTCTTGAACGCAATTAGGCAGAGACGTTCTGGTACAGGCTCCCGCAAGATATCCATATGGAGTGTGGCAAGTTCGACCGGCGAGGAGCCGTACTCGATAGCGATCTCTGTTTTAGAAGGGCTCGGTTCTGAGGCTGGGTGGGAGCTGAGCGTGCTTGCAAGCGACATCAGCACTTCGGCTCTTGGGAGACTTGAGACCGCTACATATGACGAGATCGCCATGAAGGGCGTACCTGAGGCGCTTAAGAAGAAGTACTTTGTCCCGGCGGGCAGTGTTGGGGGCAGAGCCCAGCACAGAGTAGTCGAGAGTGTACGCAAGAGAATTCTTGGGCGGCGAATCAACCTGCATGATAAGAGCTGGCCTGTAAGCCCCGGCTTCGATGCTATCTTTTGTCGCAATGTTCTCATCTACTTCGACAATAGTGCGCAGAAGGAGCTTGTATGCAGGCTCTGTGGCTACGTTGCCATGGGCGGCTACCTGGTGTTAGCGTCTCCGGAGTCTATTATGGGTAAAAAGTGCGGGCTCGAACTCGTTACTCCGGGAATTTTCAAGAAGGTAGGTACCTGCTTTTGAGCTTTTTTGTACGCTGTACTTATATCCGCCAGGAAGTACTTAAATAAGTTCTTGTTTTTAGTTGACCCATATGTTAAATTAACAAATTAATCGATGCCTTTCGGTCGGCATCCACTGTAGTGCACGTAACGATTGAACCCACCAGCTTCAATTTTACCCCCACACTATCATTAAACAAATGCCTTTGACCGAGTCCGCACCTGCGGAGAAGGTTTTTCATTTTAGGAGAAGAAGTAGATGAATTTCGAGACACTCGGCTTAAAGGCCGAGCTATTAGACGCAGTCCGTTCAGAGGGCTACACGACCCCGACACCAATTCAGTTGCAGGCCATTCCCGCGATACTCGACGGCAGGGACGTTCTTGGCGGAGCCCAGACCGGCACCGGCAAGACGGCAGCATTCACGCTCCCGATGCTTGAGCTTTTGAGCGGTTCCGAGCAGGCCCCTAGAAAGGGAAGGCGTCCGCGCGCACTGGTGCTGACACCCACAAGAGAGCTTGCCGCACAGGTGGCAGAGAGTATCGACACCTATGGGGCCAACCTCAGGCTTCGGTCGACCGTAGTCTACGGTGGGGTCGGTATAAACCCGCAGATAGATGCCATCAGGCGCGGAGTAGATATTCTCATTGCAACACCCGGAAGGCTTCTCGATCATGCCGGAAGGCCGACGGTTGATCTGTCGAAGGTAGAAATACTGGTACTTGACGAGGCAGACCGCATGCTCGACATGGGCTTTATCCATGACATAAAGCGCGTGTTGAAGTATCTGCCGCCAAGAAGGCAGAACCTGCTCTTTTCGGCCACATACAGCAATGAAATCAAAAGGCTTGCAGACGGCTTTATGCACAGTCCCGAACTGATCGAGGTGGCTCGTAGGAACACCGCAGCAGAATTGGTCAGCCAGGTTGTTCACCCTGTCGGGCGCACCCGTAAGCGCGACCTCCTCAGCCACATAGTCAGGGAGGGCGACTGGAGTCAGGTTCTGGTCTTTACGCGTACCAAGCACGGCGCAAACCGTCTTGCAAAGCAGCTTATGAGCGATGGAGTAAGCTCTACCGCCATACACGGCAACAAGAGTCAGGCCGCCAGAACGAAGGCGCTAGCTGACTTTAAAGGCGGCAAGGTCAGGGTACTGGTCGCAACCGACATTGCCGCACGTGGACTCGATATAGATAAATTACCGCATGTGGTCAATTACGATCTGCCTCATGTTCCCGAAGATTATGTCCACCGTATTGGCAGAACGGGCCGCGCCGGAGAGTCTGGCAGGGCCGTAAGTTTGGTCTGCCCTGACGAGAGAATACAGCTTAAGAGTATAGAGCGGCTTTTGGCTAAAAAAATCGAGGTCGAGGAGATACCCGGCTTTACAAAAGAGAACATACCGGCAGGCTCGCCCCGGCCTACTTCTCCGTCGCATGCCGCAAGACACGGGCATGGCGGCAGACCAGAGAGATCTTATAAGCCTAAGAGCACGGGTGGCGGCAGGCAGACCCGGCAGACGAGAGCCGGAGCCTCAGAAGGCTCTTCCGAAGAGGGCGCCGGGCGCAAGAAGTTTTATAGAGGAAAGCGCGTAAACTCTCAGACAAGCGGTGGTTCGCGCAGGAGTTCTTCGCGCCCTTCTCGCTAAAACTGTTCTCAAATACAAGGCTTGGCTCCAGGTTAATACTCTTGATTTCAGAGCCTGAAAAAGGTATAAACTTCAGTGCTAAAGAGGTTGCAGGCGTAACCCCGTCTTTTTGAAGTATGCCTGTAACTTGCTGTTTTTAAAGACAATCGGGGCGTGGCTCAGACTGGTAGAGCACCGCGTTCGGGACGCGGGGGTCGGAGGTTCAAATCCTCTCGCCCCGACCATTTTCACTGAAGCAGATCAAGGGGTTAGAGTAACGACTCCCTGGCCTGCTTTTTTCATTTAGCCCGATTGTGACTGAATTGTGACAGACCTGTCTAAAACATCCACTCCACTTCTCAGACTTTCGACAGAATGATGAGCATACCTCTGGGTCATCCGTATATCCTTGTGCCCAAGAAGCTTGGCCACGGTATATAGGTCAACCCCTGCGTGAGCAAGCCGTGTGGCAAAGGTATGTCTCAGATCGTGGAACCTGAACTCCTCGACTACTGCCTTCTCCCTGGCTTGAGAGAAGGCCCTTGCCAGGTTCCTTTTGATTACTCTTGTTCCAGTCTGACTTGCAAAGACATAGTCGTTTTTCAGGTGCCTTACTTTACCTTTGGCTCTAAGGACCTCGAGAGCTTGCTCGTTCAGCGGCAAGGTCCTTCTCTCGCCATTCTTCGACCTCATTACCGTGGCTGTTCTTCTGGACAGATCCACATAAGACCATCTGAGATCCAGAATCTCACCCTGCCTCATACCGGTGTTAAGAGCAAAGATGACGATGAGCTGTAGCCAATCAGGACAGGCCCTCAAGAGCCTCTTTTCTTCTTCAAAGGAGAGCCACCTGTCAATGGTGTTGTTGTATCGCTCCTTGGAGACCCTATGGTTTGGGTTCTTATCAACCCACTCCCATTCCCTGACAGCAAGGTTGAATGCTCGCTTCATAAGGCAGAGTTCGCGTTCTATGGTTGAGGGTTTGACCCCGTCCTTTCGTCTCTTTGCCTTGTAGTCGACGATCAGGGGAGGGGTTACTTCTCTCAACCTGTAAGATCCAAAAAAGGCACATAGTCCTTTCGCGATACTCTTGTCTCTTATCTGGCCGTTTTCGGTCTTGGAGATGGAGTACTCTGAGAGATATTTATCTATCATCTCATCAAAGGTTCTCTCCT
>JADFVP010000096.1 GCA_015222595.1 Pseudomonadota bacterium | reverse complement strand
TTTGTTCCTATCTTCACAGAGGAGCACGACTGTAGAGAGCTGCCATCAACCCGCGAGTTCGTTTCGTCTATCTTTACTCTTATGCTCTTCTCTCTTACTATTCTTGCGGTTCTCGGAATTCTGTTCGCAGGGCCTCTTGTCTCGCTTATGAGTCCTGGCTTTAAGGCCGACCCGGAAAAGTTTGCCATAACTGTAAGTCTTACGCGCTGGATGTTTCCGTATATGATCTTTATCGGGCTCATGGCTATTGCCATGGGAGTGCTCAATTCGTTGCGCCATTTCTTCGCCCCGGCGCTCTCTCCGGTCCTCTTCAATCTCGCTATAATCGTGTCGGTTCTTCTTCTTTCGCCACTTTTCTCTTTGCCGGTCTACGCACTTGCTATAGGGGTTCTCATAGGAGGCGTGCTCCAGTTCGTGCTTCAACTGCCATTTCTAAAGGCGCGCGGAATGCTGCCCGAACTCTGCTTCAAGTTCAAGGATCCGGCCATCTGGAGGGTCTTTAAGCTGATGGGCCCAGCTTCCGTAGGAGTCGGCGTCTATCAGCTCAATATCTTCGTTACCCTCTGGTTCGCCTCACGCCTTGCAGAAGGCAGCGTGTCGTATCTCTACTACGCGGGCAGGCTGATGGAACTGCCGATGGGGGTCTTTGGCGTGGCGATCTCTACGGCTCTTCTGCCGAGCCTCTCGAGCCACGTAATAAAAGAGGAGTGGGACGCCTTTAGAACCTCCTTCGCCTTTGTTCTTAGAACGTTGAACTTTCTTATGATCCCCGCAGCAGTCGGGCTCTTTGTGCTCAGCTACCCTATAGTCGAACTTCTTTTTACGCGTGGCCAGTTCGGTTCCGTTGCCGCAACCGAGTCGTCGGTGGCGCTCTACTACTACTGCATAGGCCTTGTGCCTATCTCTATGTCGAGGGTGATTTCCTCAGTCTTCTACTCACTTAAGGATACCGTAACGCCGCTCTATATTGCCCTCGTCTCTTTCGTTGTTAACCTCGTTCTCTGCATAGTTCTGGTCGGCCCCATGGCCCACGCCGGACTTGCCCTGTCTACGAGTATAGCGAGCATTGTCAACGTAACGCTTCTCTTTATAGTCCTTAAGAGAAGGTTCGGTACCTTCGGCGGACGAGACATTATAGCGTCCGCTCTAAAGAGCATATCGGCTGCCGCACTTATGGGGGCGGTTATAGCCGTAATGTACAATTTCTCCGGTTTCGATGCTCTTGGCGGGGGCCTAAAAGCGCTCTTTGTGGCCTCTGCGCTGGCAGTCGGTATTTTAGTCTATTTGGGCCTCTCAAGGCTATTTAAGGCAGAAGAACTAACATTTTTAAAGGGTTTTATATTAAAGCGGGGCTCTAGAGAGGGGTCTAAATGAACACGGTCAGTAAAGTCGAGTAAGTGGTTGAATTTTGTGGGTAATTTGCTGTTTAAAAAGTAGGCAATTTTGAAATGGCCTATTAAACACAGTAGAAATGGGTGCTTCAACAGGCCTGTTTTGAACAAGTTATCAACAGTTGGTGGGGACATCTGGCGAATGTTCTGTTTTACTTAGTTTTTTTTACTTTCTCTTAGCCTCTTGCCACAGCTCTTCGAGCCTCTCAAGCGGAGTATTACTCAGCTCTTTCCCCTCATTTTTTATTCTTTGCTCTATATGCCCAAAACGCAGGATAAATTTGTTGATGCTCTTCCTGAGTGCCTCCTCGGAGTTTATCTTCAGAAAGCGTCCTGTATTGACGAGCGTAAAGAGTATGTCGCCGAGTTCCTCTTCCATATTGCTCTCGTCTCCGGCGCGTACAGCCTCTTTGAACTCTTCTACCTCTTCTGTCAGTTTGTCGAGCACTTGCTCCGTCTCTGTCCAGTCGAAGCCGACGCGAGCGGCCTTCTTGCTCAGCTTGTGGGCTCGGAGGAGAGAGGGCAGCGCAGCGGGCACCGAGGCGAGTAGCGGAGTATCGGTCTTGTCGTCTGTTCCGTCGCTGCCGATAGCCGACTCTGTGGACTTTATCTCAGCCCACTGGTCCAAGACTTCCTCTGGTGTTTCGGCAACTGTGTCGCCAAAGACATGCGGGTGGCGCCGCACCATCTTCTCCATAGTCGTCTCTATAACGTCGGACAGATCGAACCACCCGGCCTCGGTAGCGAGGCGGCAGATGAAGATTACCTGAAAGAGAAGGTCTCCGGCTTCGTCTTGTACCTCGGCTGCGCGCACCTCTTCGGGGGCCTCAATGGCGGCCACGACCTCGTACGCCTCCTCTATGATAAAGGGCACGAGGCTCTCGAAGGTCTGCTCAGCGTCCCAGGGGCAGCCCCCGGGGCCTCTAAGTCTCTCCATCAGCTCTTCGAGCCTCGTTATGTCACTCTCTTTTCTCTTCAATGGTTTTTGTCTCATATTATCTGTTGGGTGTGGACTTTGACGGTTGTAAGTATTCGGGCTCTTCGAGTCTCTCTATATCTGCCGTTTTTCTCTTCAAGCCTCGTCCTTTCTACCTGTCCGTCAGTCCGGCGTTCTCCAGCTCTTCGGGTGTATTGATGTTGGCCACGGAGCGCGCTATGTCTATTGTACCAAAGTCTGCCTCAACGAGCTTGAGCACCATAGCCGAGTCGATGAAGCCCTGTACGCGTAGTTCGCGCTTCTTTAACAGCTGCTCTATCTTGTCGGTCGCGTTCTGGGTATAGTAGGCGTGCAGCGGGTGGTAACGGGAGTCTGTATAGGGAACGGCGGCGTCTATTGCGTCGGTCGAAGAGCGGGCCTTAGTTATGATTGCCTCAATGGCGGTTGGATCGATATGCGGCATGTCACAGGCGGCTATAAAGAGGGGTGAGTCCGGAAAGTTCTTGAGCGCGGTAAAGATACCGCCGAGGCTACCGCAGTCCGGGTAGATGTCTGTCAGAACCGGTACTCCGGCTTTTGAATAGATGGAGGCGTCGGCAGTGACTATTACCGTTTCGTCGAAAAGATCCTGAAAGATAGAGACGGTTCTCGAGAGTATGGTCTCGCCCGTAGCCTTATCAGTTTCGATGAAGGCCTTGTTGAAACCCATGCGGCGCGATGCTCCGCCGGTCATTATTGCGCCTATCACCCTGTTACTCTTTCCTTTTGACTCGAAGCTCTATCTCAACTGGCTCTTCGCAGCCCTTTAGGCTCTTTATCATTCCGAGCAGCGCTTCGCGTATCAGGTCTTCTATGAATGGTTTTAGCGTAACGTGCGTGCCGTCTACCACCAGCGAGACGGT
>JADFVP010000095.1 GCA_015222595.1 Pseudomonadota bacterium | reverse complement strand
TTTTAAGCCCGTCGAACTCGGCAGACCCGGTCATTACGCCCGCGTCCGTATACGCCTCTTCCATCTGCTCGGCTTGAAGCACTTCGCCTTCCGGGTTTATAACCGGCTTTACAGGTAGGCCGTACTTCTTTGCAAACTCAAAGTCCCGTTGATCGTGAGCAGGAACCGCCATAACAGCGCCCGTGCCGTAGCCCATAAGAACAAAGTTGGCAACATAGACCGGCACGCGCTCATCTGTTAGAGGGTTTATGCAGTACGCGCCTGTGAAGCAGCCCTTCTTCTCAATCTCGTCTGCTCCGCCTCGCGGGTCTGCCTCGGCGCTGTCGCGCTTAACCTCTTCTCTAAAACTAGCGACCGCTCCGCGCTGCTCTTCAGTTACTATTTTATCTACCAGAGGGTGGTCCGGCGCTAAAGACATGAATGTAACACCGTAAAGGGTGTCGGGCCGCGTGGTGAAGATACGGATACTCTCTTGCGCGCCCTCTAGAGCAAAGTCGGCCTCAGCGCCCACGGATTTCCCTATCCAGTTGCGCTGCATTACGAGAACCTTCTCCGGCCAGCCGTCCATCTTTTCCGTTGCTTCTAAAAGCTCGTCAGCGTAGGCCGTGGTCTTAAAGAACCACTGCTCTAACTCCTTGGTTTCGACAACCGACTCGCACCGCCAACACAGGCCGTCCTCTACCTGCTCGTTAGCGAGCACGGTCACGCACTTAGTGCACCAGTTAACACCAGAGCGCTTCTTGTACGCGAGTCCCTTTTCGTACAGTCTCAAAAAGATCCACTGGCTCCACCGGTAGTAGTCGGGCTTACACGTTGCTATCTCTCTGTCCCAGTCGTAGCCGAGCCCTATGCGCTTTAGCTGAACGCGCATGTTATCTATATTGGCATGGGTCCACTCAGCCGGATGGACGGACCTCTCTATAGCGGCATTTTCAGCCGGAAGGCCGAAGGAGTCCCACCCCATTGGGTGGAGCACGTCGAAGCCCTTCATGGCCTTGAAGCGGGCGACCACGTCGCCAATGGAGTAGTTCCGAACGTGGCCCATATGGATCTTGCCCGACGGGTACGGAAACATCTCAAGAACGTAGTACCTCAGGGCTCCGGGGTTGTTACCGGCGACAAAGGCGTTGTCCCGCGTCCAGATCTCTTGCCACTTCGCCTCTACTTCGCCCGGAACATACTTTTTATTTCGTTCCATTTCGTCCTTTTTCGCGCCCTTTCGCGCCTATTTCTCCTACTATATTGCTCTTAGCCAATGCCTGTTGCCGTGCCTCAAGAGTATTTCTAATGCCTTACGCACACTCTATAAACCGTATAAATACCACCCCTTTATTTATCATATAAGATGCCGGTTTTACAAATATTTTTAGCCTCTTATGCCATTAACTCGAACCGGTCAGTACCGCCTGACCCCGGTCGGCCTCCACGACGGCGCAATTACCCACGACGCGTCGTCGTCAACAAAGAGCGAACCCCAGGTAAGCGTAAAGCGGCCATACTCGCGGTTGATGGAATCCATCGCCTCTAAAAGCGCACCGGACCTCTCTTCATCCTCAAAGAGGTCCAGCTGGGCGCTCTGGCCTGCTACGCCTTCGGTCATGTCCGAGAGCGTGACCCCGATCAGGCGAACCGCGCTTCTAAGCTCTATTGAAGCGAGTATCTTACGGACGGCCTTGTAGACCGTATGAGTGTCGTTGGTGCTGTCAACAAGTGTTCTCTGGCGGGTGAATGTATAGAAATCGGAGTAGCGGAGCGTGAGCGTGACCTTGCGCCCCTTCAGTGCGTGCCGGCGCGCACGCGCGCCGACCATCTCGGAGAGTTTTAGCAGATACCTGTTGATACTTACGGAGTCCGAGACGTCGCGCGGCAGCGTCGTAGAGTGGCCTACGCTCTTGGCCCCCGGTTCGCGCCCTTCGGGTACAACGGCCCCTTCATAAATACCGCGCCCCATCAAGGAAAGCTTTTCGCCCACTATGCCGAAGCGCGCCTTTAGCTCCCGCACCGGAAACACCGCCAACTCGCCGCAGGTTCTAACCCCCATTGCACCAAGGTGCTTAGTCAGCTTTGAGCCAATGCCCCATAGCTCTTTCACGGGAAGGTCCTTAAGAACAGCCTCCACCTCGTGCGTTTCTATAATCACAAGGCCGTCCGGCTTCTCCATCTCTCCGGCGAGCTTTGCTATAAGCTTGTTCGGACCGACACCTACCGAGCAGTCGAGCCCGGTGGCCTCTTTTATATCGCGCTTTATGGACGCACCCATCTCCAGTGGAGTTCCGAACAGAGAGGCTGTGCCCGATATATCAACAAAAGCCTCGTCAATGGAGTAGACCTCTACGACTGGGGAGTATCTTTTTATAATCTCGACGATTCGTATAGAGGTATCGACATACTTGCGGTTATCTCCGACCACGAAGATGATCTCCGGGCAGAGTTTCTTCGCCTCGTACCGGTTCATGCCGGTCTTTACGCCAAATGCGCGCGCTTCATAAGAGGACGTGGTGATGACGGTACGGCCCGCAGAGCCGGTAACGGCTATTGGGCGACCCCTGAGCGCGGGGTTGGCCCTCTGTTCTACTGAGGCGAAGAAGGCGTTCATGTCTACGTGCATTATCAAGTTAACGGTTCCTGCCTGTAAAGAGATTGGGTGGAGGACGAAGCGGAGCGTATACAGATATACGTGACGGTTTTTACTGTTACTCCAACAAAGAGCTTACGAGAAAGGCAACACCTACCTACAACTAGAAAGTTAGATATTTTTTTCAAGATCGAGGCGGAACAGAATAAGAAGCGGAGCATATATAGATATATGTGAGCATTCTTACTTCTGTGCCAACAAAGAGCTTGGGAAAAAGAGCAACTTTCTAAGCCTCTACATTTTCTATCGCCCAGCCGAGGGTACTCTTATTGTATGTAATTTCAAAGAGCGTGGCCCCGTCCGAAACGGAGAAATGGATGAGCGGGGCCGCTCCGAGGTTGGAGTGCCACCGGTAGGTGATCTCTTTTACCGGATAGACCCTGCCGCGCCACTTAAAGCGCACCGGCTTAACGCCCGAGTCGCCCGAACCGTCCGAGCCACCCGAACCCCCCGAATCAAAGATCGCCATGACCTTTATGCTCTCCTTTATTTCCGTCGTCATTGCGCTCTTCTCTCTCTCTCGGTTCAAACGGACTTTATAACGTGGACGACCTTGCCTACGATGCTAAAATCGGTATCCGCTCCGGTCTCGTCTTCGGTTATTTCGATGGGTGCGAAGTCCTGATTCTCAGGCGCGAGCGTAACGGTCGTGCCACGCTTAAAAAACCGCTTTACGGTCGCCTCGCCGTTTAGCATTGCGACCACTATATCTTTATTGGCGACTTCGGTGCCGGGCCTAACTACCAGGTGGTCGCCTTCGGCAATTCCGGCCCCTATCATGGAGTCCCCTTCGACCTTAAGAACAAAGGCCCCGGCAGCGTCGAAGAAGGCAGTGTCGAGCGCAACGTGCCCGACAACATCCTCTACTGCCATGTGCGGGGCTCCGGCGCGTACGTGCCCGACAATAGGAAGCGAGGTTACAGCCCCCTCTTTATGCATAGCGGCCTCTTTAAAGATAGCCGGACCCAGTATCTCGATGGCGCGAGAACGGTTCGGGTGGCGCGAAATAAAGCCCTTGCGCTCTAGCGCCTCTAAATGCTTGCGCGCGTTCTTTGCGCCCTTTATGCCAAATGCAGCGCAGATATCCCTTAAAGAGGGCGGGTAGCCGTGCTCTTTGAGATACTCTTTTAAGAAGTTCAGAACGCTCATCTGCCTGAGCGTAAGGCCTGTCTTTTTCACATCAATACCTCTATGGGATGCAATAAACAAAAAAAGGGGGAAAAGAGCAACATCTATAAATAGTTCGCAAAATTAGACATTTTCCCCAAAGTCAAGGCGGGGTGAAGGTCAGAAGCGGAGCATATATGAATATATGTGAGCACTCTTACCTTTGCACCAACAAAGAGGTTGGGGAAAAGAGCATTTTGCCTGCCCGAAAGAATAGGGCAACACATGTTACCCTATTATAGAGAAAGAGAGAGCAGGCGTCAATGGAAGAGTTGAGCAGGCTTATACTATCTTTTATTCAGGCCGGGAAGAGACGTCTTCTGCTTGCCGCCATTGCAATTAAGAGCAGGCAGGCAACAGCGGTAAGAACGGGAAAGAGCAGTGTTGTGGCCGAGTAATTTTCGAGTGCAGCAATGGCTATTGCATTGCGTAGTGCGAAGAGAAAATAGAAGAGCAACGACTCTGAGTGCGGTTGAGCGTAGACCTTTCTTATGGTCGGCCCGAAGCCGAAGAGATCGACCGTTGTGAGGATGACGACAGCCCATAAAGGGTCGGATGTGAAGTACCAAAGAGGCAGAGACGACATTGCAGAGCCAAAAAAGAGCCAGTCTGTTGTAGTGATTTTGACATCGGCCCGTTTTATATAGGCCAAGAGCGCAATAAAGATCGTTATAACTCCAGAGACCCCTATCGGCCAGGCTCCGGCGCCACCGTGGTCTTCAAGTTGCGCCAGAAATACCACGAAGGTTGTCGTGCCCCAGATAACCCACGAGAAGACGTGCGGCCTGACACTACCCTTTAGGATTAAGCGGATATACGGAACGTACGCTACAAAGGTGAGCAGAATAGCAACGGCGCTTAATAGCTCTTTATTGGACATATGCTACCCGCACGGGGAGTATTAGATACATAATGCCTGCTTGTTGGTTAAGTAATGTTGGGTTACGCTTCGCTAACCCAACCTACGGGACTACGCTCTACACGACAATATACTATTTTCTTTTGGGTTCTACAACTGCCACTGTGGTCGGAGTGCTCGCCTCACGCGGTGTGCAACTTGTTATCATGCGAAAGATAGGTTAACATCTGCCCCAGACATCAACGCACTCCACCCTAGCGATAAGAGACCTACTCGGAAGCCCATGAACAGAACGACAGAGTCTTTAGAAATGGCAGACAAGGCAGACACCGCGCTCTTCAAGCAAGTCTACCCGGAGCTTGACCTCTTAAGGTCAACGGCCATACTGCTTGTTATGCTCGTCCACTTTGCCAGAAGGGTCTACGTACTGCCCGAAGAGAGCTGGCTGGGGCACTTTGCCTCGTGGGGGTGGAACGGTGTCGGGCTCTTCTTTGTGCTGAGCGGTTTTCTGATAGGCGGGCAGATAATAGAGCAGACCCGGCGCAACACCTTCAGCTTCAAGCGGTTCTACACGAGGCGTTTTTTCAGGATATTCCCGCCGTACTACTTTTCGCTACTGGTAGTCGCGGCCCTCTTCTTTTTAGGGCTTGCCGACACCAACGTAGTCGGTAAGAGCACCGACACAGGGAAACTTCTGACCGACCTCGTCTACCACCTCTTCTATCTACAGAACTATATCTCTTTGCACCGGTTACAGAGCGGTCTCTACTGGTCTCTCGCCATAGAGGAGCAGTTCTATATACTTATTCCGTTCGTACTCTTCTTTCTGCTCAGGTACAAAAGAGGCTGGCTCGTTAAGGGGCTCGTCGCTCTCATACTCGTTGCTTTTCTTCTGCGCATTGCTCACTACACCGGTCTGCTCCCATACATTCCGGACACAAAGAGCTGGAACCTCGGAATACGTTTTCCGCTCCACACCCGCTTCGACAGTCTCATAAGCGGGGTACTGACTGCATGGCTCTTCATACGGTACAACGATTGCCTGCGACGCATCTCTGCTTCGAAAAGAGCGCTCTTGTTTCTCTTTCCAGTATTAACTCTCGCCGCCTCCATTCTGTATGGCAACGACAGCAACAGCTACTTCAATACCTGCTGGCAGTTTACGGTCGTGAACTTCGGCTTCTCGGCACTGATTCTTCTGCTGATCACAAGCCCCTTCGGCAGTTATCTTAAGGGATTCTTCAGAGAGTGTATAGGCCGTATCGCACGGCTCAGCTATACGATGTACCTCTACCACCTGATACTGCTCTTCCCTGTTGCGAAACTTCTAAAGTGGCTGCATCTGACAGAGTCGGTCTCTTCGGTAAAGTTCCTGATAGCTTTCGGGGTCTACTTCCTATGCGTCTCCTTCGTATCGAGCCTCGTCTACCGCCTGATCGATGCCCCTTTTATGCGTTACCGCGCCAAGATAAGCTCTTAGAGGAGGGGTCGGTAGAGTGAGCCACAAACATGAACGGGGAAGCCTAAAGGCTTCCCCGTCTCTAATACACTCTATTCGTATATGGCAGGCTGCGGCCACGGACTTACTTCCTGGACTTACTTCTTATCGAAAAAGGCCCCTATAAAGGCGTCGCAGTCATCTACTAAAAGTCCCGTTGCCTTGGCACCGTTCTCCGAGAACTTTGCGGGTGCAGAGCCGGCCGCAAGTTCCGCACCGGTGCAGCGCGCAAAGGGCACGGGGTCTGACGTATGGGTCTTTAGCTCAACAGGGGTCGGGTGGTCGTTCAGCACGAGCACCGTAAACTCCGTGCCGCTCTCCTTTAACGACGCCAGCACAGGCGCGACTATCTTCGAGTCAAAGTCCTCAATGGCGGTCATCTTATCCTCCAGGCTGCCCTGATGGCCCGCTTCGTCCGGGGCCTCGACATGGATACAGACAAAGTCCTTCGCTTTAAGCGACTCTATCGCATAACTCACCTTGCCGTCGTAGTTGGTATCTATGTAACCTGTCGCTCCGGGCACGTTAATAACTTCTAACCCCGCGTATATACCGATACCCTTCATAAGGTCTACCGCCGAGATCATCGAGCCCTCAACACCGAAGCGCTCTTTCATAGTCGTCATCGCGGGTCTCAGGCCCTGCCCCCACAACCAGATAGAGGTCGCCGGTTTCTTGCCCTCTGCTATGCGTCTCTTATTTACCGAGTGGTCGGCAAAAAAGGCCTGAGAGAGCGCCATCAGCTCAACCATCTTTTCAGCTCCCGGCCCAACCGGCAGATGTCCCTCTATCGAACGGTCTGAAATATCGTGCGGCGGGGTAGCCTCGACAGTAGAGACTCCCTCTGGCGCGCCCTCCCAGACCATAAGGTGGCGGTAAGATGTACCGGGGTAGAAGCGTATTCCATCCGCTCCGCCGAGTTCGGCATCGAAGTCGCGCACCAGTTCTGCGGCTTCCTCTGTAGTGATATGCCCCGCAGAGTAATCGCCCATTATTACGGCCCCTGAGCCCTCCTCCTCTACCAACGTTACGAGGTTGCACCTGTAGGCAACGTCGCCAGCGGAGAGTTCAACCCCTATGGAAGCGGCCTCAAGCGGCGCCCTGCCCGAGTAGTACTTTGCCGGAGAGAAGCCGAGTATCGAAAGATTTGCCACATCGCTTCCCGGCGGGTAGCCTTCGGGTACGGTAGCGTAGAGACCGTAGCTGCCTGCCCCTGCAATAGAGTCCATGGCCGGAGTTTTAGCGGCTTCTAAAGGAGTCTTGTGGCCGAGCCTTTCAACCGGCTCATCGCTCATGCCGTCGCCTATAAGTATTACGTACTTCATCTAGAGAGTTCCCTTCTATTGCCGAAACAGAACCGAAGACCAAATAATATTCCGTAGAAATAAAAAAATGGGAGGGTATTGAAAAGACCGGAGAAAAACAGAAGCGCAGCCTGCCGGGCAGTTACTCAGTCAGAAAGGCCCATGATCTTCAAAACCTTGTCGGTGTCCGCCGGAACCTTCATCGGCTCGGGTGAGATTGCGAGAGCATTGTCAGGATCTTTGAGGCCGTGGCCCGTAAGTGTACAGACGACCGTATCGCCTTCGACAAGCATGCCCTCTTTTTTGAGCCTTATCGCCCCGGCTAAAGAGGCAGCCGAGGCCGGTTCGCAAAACACACCTTCGCGCGAAGCGACCAGCTTGTAGGCGTCGAGTATCTCTTCGTCCGTTACCGATTGAATAACGCCGCCCGACTCGTCGCGCGCTTTAACGGCAGAGTCCCAACTAGCGGGGTTGCCTATACGAATCGCGGTAGCTATTGTTTCGGGGTTCTCAACAGGATGGCCAAGAACGATTGGAGCCGCCCCTGCCGCCTGAAAGCCCATCATCTTCGGCAGGTTCGAGATCAGACCGTTCTCCTGATACTCTTTGTACCCCTTCCAGTAAGCGGTAATATTGCCGGCATTGCCCACCGGCATAAAGTGGTAGGTCGGGGCGTGGCCCAGATGCTCGCAGACCTCGAACGCCGCTGTCTTCTGCCCTTCTATACGATAAGGATTTAATGAGTTGACGAGCGTTACTGGGTGAGACTCCGCGATCTCGACGACTATCTTCAGAGCATGGTCGAAGTTGCCGTCTACCTGCAAAACCACCGCGCCGTGCATTATCGCCTGAGAAAGTTTACCGAGCGCAATAGCGCCCTCTGGAATTAAGACGTACGCCTTCATTCCGGCCCGTGCAGCATAGGCCGCGGCAGAGGCAGAGGTGTTTCCGGTAGAGGCGCAGATAACCGCCTTTGCGCCATCTTCGCGCGCCTTGGAGACCGCCATCGTCATACCCCGGTCTTTGAAAGAGCCGGTCGGATTTAGTCCCTCGTACTTAAAGAGCAGGCGCAGACCGCCGAAGATATCGCCCAGATTGTGCGACTCTATCAGAGGGGTATTCCCCTCGCGAAACGTTGTTACGGCGTCGTCGCTTATCTCGGGCAGGTACTCCCTGAACTCACGTATCAGCCCCTTCCAGAGCCCTTTTCTATTCAGATGCACCGAGCGTCTCCTCAATTCTTATGTAAACAACCTTCTCTTTCGTCACTTCGAGTTCCTCTATCTCTGCAACCGCAGCCCTCAGTTCGCGCTCCATAGCATGATGAGTTCTTATGACTAGGGCCACGGCTCCACCGACCTTGCGTTCGTGCTGAATGACCGAGTAGATAGAGATATTGTGAGCCCCCAGCACACCTGAAATGCTGGCAAGCACTCCGGGAGAGTCGGTCACAAGAAAACGCATATAGTACTGAATATCCAACTCTTCAGTCGCCTTCAGCTCTACCTCTTTAATGGCTGCAGGCAGCGTTGAGAGCGGTGCGGTTCTGCCGACACCTCCGCTCTTTATGTCTCTACAGATATCTATTATGTCGGCAACTACCGCGCTAGCTGTAGGCTCCATTCCGGCCCCAAGCCCGTAGAACATTACAGAGCCTACCGCGTCGCCGTGCATAAAGACCGCATTATATGCGCCGTCTACCGTGGCCAACGGATGCTCTGAAGGTATCATCGTCGGGTGAACGCGCGCCTCGACCTTGCCATCTATGGACTTTGCGATCGCCAGCAGTTTGATGGTCAGACCGAACTCGCTTGCGAAGTCTATATCGAGCTGGTTTATGGAACGTATGCCCTCGGTGTAGACGTCTTCGTGCGTTATATAGGTTCCGTACGCAATGTTTATCAGCAGCGCAAGCTTATGCGCGGTGTCTATGCCGTCTACATCGTAGGTCGGGTCTGCCTCTGCGTAGCCCATCTCTTGGGCGAGTTTCAGAACATCCTCGAACTTGCCGCCCTCGTTCTTCATCTTGGAGAGAATATAGTTGGCCGTGCCGTTTATGATACCGTACATAGAATCGATATGGTTTGCCGCAAGCCCCTCTCGGAGGGCCTTAAGCACCGGAATGCCGCCACCGACCGAAGCCTCGAAACCGACTTCAACACCTTTATCCGCTGCAAGAGAAAATATCTCTTTGCCGTGCGTTGAGAGCAACGCTTTGTTGGCCGTGGCTATATGCTTACCCTTTTCTATAGCCTGAAGCGTCAACTCTTTTGCGGCTCCAGTGCCTCCAATCAGCTCTACGACTATATCTATCTCTGGGTCGTCTATGATAACGGATGCGTCGGAAACGAGTACGCCATCGGGGAGAGTTACACCCCTGTCGGTAGTGGTGTCGTGGTCGGCAACTCTTTTAAGAACGATCTCGGCTCCGAGTCGCTCGGAAATGAGTGCGCCGCTCTTTTGCAGCACCTTAACCACACCGGTGCCGACGGTACCAAAGCCTATGAGTCCGACATTTATCTTTTCCATTCTATCCCCACTATATACTTTCAAGCGCCTTTCTTATTCCGCGCGAGGCCTGCCTGATACGGTGCTCGTTCTCAACAAGGGCCATGCGCACGTAGTCGTCGCCATACTCGCCAAAACCGATTCCAGGAGAGACCGCCACACCGGCATGCTCCAGTAAGAATTTTGAGAACTCCAGAGACTTCATATTGAGCTCTTCCGGAATCTTGCCCCAGATGAACATGGTCGCCTTCGGCTTCTCTATATTCCAACCGGCATTCTTAAAGCTCTCCGCCAGCACGTCGCGGCGATGCTTATACATAAGGCGTATCTCTTCGACACACTCCTGCGGACCGTTAAGGGCGATGATACCGGCTATCTGAATCGGCTGGAACATGCCGTAGTCCAGATAACTCTT
>JADFVP010000094.1 GCA_015222595.1 Pseudomonadota bacterium | reverse complement strand
TCCCGGAGGCAGCGTAGAGGCTGCAAGGGCCTCTTTGACCGATGTGCGAACAAGGTCGTAGACCGATCTCGGGTTCTGAAAGCGGACTTCGCTCTTTGCCGGATGGATATTAACGTCGACGTCCGAGGGCGGTATTATAATATTTAAGAGAACGAACGGAAAGCGCGGCCTGTCTATTATGGAGCCGTATGCGCTTGTGATCGCATGCGTCAGGCTTCTGTCGGTAATCGGGCGACCGTTGACGTAGAGGTAGATGGACTTAGATGTCGAGTAGTTAAGTTCATGCGAGCCTGCGTAGCCGGAGATGTACGGGTTCTCGATCTCTATCAGTTTCGACTCAATCGCTGCTCCGAAGATTGCGCCGAGCCGGCCCCGCCCTGTGGTCGTTCCGGTTTCGAGAACCTTCTTAGAGCCGTGCGTTAGAGAGAAACGAATACCGGAGTGGAAGAGCGCGGCGCGCTTAACGACCTCCTGGGCGCGTCCGAATTCGGCGCCTGTAGAGCGCAGGAACTTAAGCCGCGCCGGGGTGTTGAAGAAGAGGTCGCGAACCACAATGGACGTACCTTCTGCGCAACCTGCGGGCGAGAGCACAGGGGGCGTCGGCCCCTCTATTTCCACCGAGGTGCCGGTTACCGCGCCGTGCTCTTTGGTCTGTAGCTTCAGGCGCGAGACCGTAGAGATACTCGCAAGGGCTTCGCCCCTGAAGCCGAGCGTCGAAATGGCTTCCAGGTCCTCTTCCGTACGGACCTTGCTTGTGGAGTGGCGGTGAAAGGCGACCGCAGCATCTTCGGCGCTCATGCCTGTGCCGTCGTCATCTACCCGAATGAGCCGCGTGCCACCCTCGACGAGCGTAACCTCAATGTTGGAAGCCCCGGCGTCTATCGAGTTCTCGACCAGCTCCTTTACTACAGAGGCCGGCCGCTCGACCACCTCGCCTGCGGCGATCTTGCTCGCAAGTTCGGGTTCGAGTATTTCAATTCGTCTGCTCATCTGTTTCGCATACCCGTTAATAACAAAATTATAGAAAGAGCTTTAGCGGACACTCTTCGCACTTTTGTGCTCGCGGCCTGCAGTACTCTTTGCCCGTTACGACTATAAGGGCGTGGTACTCGTTAAAGAGCGCTGCGTCGGGCGCAAGAGCCGAAGTAAAGAACTCTTTAAGCTCGCCGTACGTTGACGTCTCTTCAATTAGTCCGTGGCGTGAGAGGATTCTTCGAGTATAGGCGTCTACCACAAACTCTGCTCTACCTCCCGCATAGAGGAGAATAGAGTCGGCCGTCTCCGGGCCGATACCGTTTATAGAGAGAAGCTCGGTGCGAAGGCGTTCTTGGTTATTCGAGCCGAAGAGCCTGTTCAGGCTGCCGCCATGCATGGCGTTGAGGTGAGTCAGGAAGTTTTTGAGCCGCCGGGCCTTTACGTTGAAGTAGCCCGAAGGGCGTATCAGCTCCGCCAGAGCTTCTACTGAGAGCGCGTTCATGCCCTTTGGCGTGAGCCCGCCCGCTCCCCTTAATGCCCGTACAGCTCGCTCTACGTTACCCCAGTTGGTGTTCTGCGTAAGTATGGCGCCTACTATGACCTCGAACCGGGTTCTGGCGGGCCACCACATTTGCGGGCCGAACCTTTCAAAGAGCGCGTTGTAGTACTCCATAAGGAGCGCGCCGTTACTCGCTTTGCTCGCTCTGTTCACCGTCTCTCTTTTTACCGGAACCCCGGATGCTTTTTATGATGCTAGTGGCCGGGGGTAGTTTATCTGCCCGGCTTCTTTGCTGTCTTTGCTGTCTTTTTCTTTGTCGGACTCTTGGGTGCCTTTGGGCTCTTGGGTTGGCTCTTCGTCTCTTTAAAGACCGGTGCTGCCAACTCTTGCAGGCGATCTACCTCTTTTTCGGTCAGAAACCGAAACTCGCCGGACTTTAGCCGGGTAAGTTTTATTCCGGCAAAGATCGTTCGTTTCAACTTGTTTACCGGGTGGCCTACGCTTGCGCACATCCTCTTTATTAGCCGGTTGCGCCCCTCGGCAACCGTTATCTCTATCCAGGCGTTCTCCTTGGTCTCTTTAACTAAACGGACCTTGGCGGGCCGCGTCCTGCCGTCTTCGAGATAGACCCCGCGCCTCAGTTTGTTTAGAGTGGGCTCGGTCGGAATATTCCTTACCTTTGCCAGATAGGTCTTCTCTACCTCGTGCTTCGGGTGCGTGAGCCTGTATGCGAGTTCTCCGTCGTCTGTTAAAAGGAGCACGCCTTCGGCGTCGTAATCGAGCCGGCCTACGGGGTAGATGCGCCTCTTGAACTTCTTCTTTACGAGGTCTACGACGACAGGTCTTCTCTGCGGGTCGGTTAGCGCGGAGATGTAGCCTTTCGGTTTGTAGAGGAGTATGTAGGTGGGGCTCTGTACGGTCGAAGAGACCTTCTTGCGGTCCACCTCAAGTCGCTCGGTCCTGAGGTCTACCTTGGTGCCGAGCTTGGTTACTACTTTACCGTCTATGCGAACCCGTCCTTCGGTTATCATCTCTTCGGCCTTGCGGCGCGAGGTTATGCCGAGGTGCGCCATAGCCTTCTGGAGTCTCTCAGGGCCGAGTGCGGTTGGAGCCTTAGGCGGGCTCTTCTTCGCCCCTGCTGTTCTGGTCCGGATCGTGCTCGTCTTCTTGGGCGCTGTCGTCTTCTTGGCTGGCGTCTCTTGTTTCGTCTTGGTCCGTGTCCGGGTCGGCGCTGCCGAGCTCTTCGCCCTCCGCTTCGCAGGCTGCGCCGACCGTGTCGACTTCGTGCTCGACACCCTCTTGCTCGCCGGCCTGTTCTCCTTGCTCCCCCGTGCTGCCTTCGGCTTGGACTTCTGGTTGCTCTTCGGACTTGCTTTCGAACTCTTCTTCGGTGTCATACTCCTCCTCCAACGACTTTATCTCTTTAAGTGACGGCAGGCAGGAGAGGTCCTTCAGGTCGAAAGTCTCCAGGAACTCCTTTGTAGTGCCATAGACCACGGGTCTGCCCGGTGTCTCTTTTCTACCGGTAATCTTTATAAGTCTTCTGTCCAACAGCTTTGCCAGCACCCCTCCGGCATCGACTCCGCGAATAGCCTCAAGCTCGCCTCTGGTCAGCGGCTGGCGGTAGGCGATGATGGAGAGGCTCTCCATTGCGGCACGCGAAATGCGCGGCGGGCCGATCTTGAAGAGCCGCTTTATCCACGCGGCATGTTCGGGGCCCGTGCGGAAGCAGTACCCTCCGGCAACCTCTTCTAAAAAGATGCCTCCGCAGCGTTCACTGTACTCGGTGCCAAGGGCCTCTATCGCCTCGCGCACCTCTGCCCTCTCGACACCTTCTAAAATGTTACAGATGCTATTCAGGGTAATGGCCGACTCTGAAGCGAAGATCAGGGCCTCGACCACGCTCTTTAAATTATCCATTGCTACTCACCTCCGGCAGGTACTTCTGTTAATTCGCTATCGATATCAGTTCGGGCTCTAAAAGTTCTGTTCTTCCGACTCTTTTACAAGCTGGTCTCTTTGATGGTTCTGCGCCGGGCCGGTATAGACGCGGATTACTCTGTCTTCGGTCTGGTGAAGCTTTATAAGAAACATCTTCGCAAGCTCCAGCACGGCGAGAAAGGTTACGATCACTTCGCCCCGCGAAGCGGATGAGTCGAAGAGAGAGGTGAAGGTTACCGAGTGCTGCGCGCCGATAGTGTCGAGTATGTGGTTTATCTTGTCCGCAACTTTGTACCGCTCAGCGGTAAGCTCAATGACCGTCTCGGTGCTGCTTCTTGCAAGCACGCCCTTCAGGGCGTCCATAAGGTCGAAGACCGATACGTTTACAAGGCCCGGTTCTTCTGCTCCGTCGAACTCTATCTCGCCACCGCGCACGAAGAGGTCTCTTCCTAGCCGGTCTCTCTCGCCAAGCTCTTCTGCGGCCTCTTTGTACATCTGGTACTCAAGGAGCCTGCGCATAAGTTCTTCTCTCGGATCCGGCCCCTCCTCTTCCTCCTCCTCCACAGAGTCTACCGGCAAGAGCATCTTGGACTTTATGTGCGTGAGAGTTGCCGCCATTACGAGAAAGTCGCCGGCACGGTCGAGGTTCATATCTTTTAGTATCTCGATATATTCAAGATACTGTTCCGTGATGGTCGCAATGGGGATGTCGTAGATATCCACCTCGTTCTTCTTTATGAGATGAAGAAGAAGGTCGAGCGGCCCTTCGAAGAATTCGAGCTTTATGTTGTAGTCAACTGTCATAAAGGTAGAGTCCGTTACTTGAGTTAAAAGAAGTTCAGTCCCATTGCGCGCCGTACCTCTTCCATGGTCGTCTGTGCCACTGCCCGCGCTCTGTCGGTTCCATCTTTAAGAACACTCTCTACTATGCCGGGCGTCGCTTCGAGTTCCGCTCTCTTTTTCTGGATCGGTTCAAGCTCTTCCAAGACCTTCGGTATCACGCGCATCTTGCAGTCTATGCAGCCGAACGCGGCCGTGGTGCAGCCCTCTCGGATCTCCGCCCTCTCCGCTTCACTGGCGTAGAGAGTGTGGAAGGTCTCGAAAAAGGGACAGATGTCCGGGTTGCCGGGATCGGTCTTGCGCTGGCGGGCCGTGTCGGTGACCATTGTTTTTAGCTTCTTCTCTACCGTTGCCGGCGGGTCGGTCAGGTAGACGGAGTTGTTGTAGCTCTTGCTCATCTTGCGCCCGTCCGTGCCGAGCACCTTAGAGGTCGGCGCTAAGAGCGTCTGCGGCTCAGGAAATACTTTTCCGTAAAAGTTGTTGAAGCGGCGCGTGATCTCGCGCGACAGCTCTACGTGCGGGGCCTGATCTATTCCGACCGGCACCTTGTTAGCCTTGTATATAATGATGTCGGCGGTCTGCAGCACCGGGTAGCCCAGGAAGCCGTGGGTGTGGATGTCTTTGTCCTTCAGCTCCTCCTGCTGCTCTTTGTAGGTCGGGTTGCGCTCGAGCCACGGCACGGGCGTTATCATTGAGAGCAGCACCATAAGCTCTGCGTGCTCCGGCACCGAAGACTGTAGAAAGATGTCGGACTTTGCAGGGTCTATGCCGACCGATAGCCAGTCGAGCACCATCTCTTTGACATTCTCTTTTACACCGGACGGATCGGCGTAGTCGGTCGTAAGGGCGTGCCAGTCGGCGACGAAGAAGTAGCAGTCGTACTCTTGCTGAAGTTTAAGCCAGTTTGTGAGCACGCCTTTATAGTGGCCGAAGTGAAGCTTGCCGGTCGGCCTCATGCCGCTAAGTACCCTGTCTTTTGCCATCAGAAACCACCCCCGATAAGTAGTTCGGCGGTGCGAAAGACAACGGGGGAGATAACCCTCTCTGTTGCGCCGGACATTATTAGTAGAATAAGTATATAGAAGCCGTACGGCTCTATCTTCGAGAACGCAAAGGCCTTGTCTGCCGGCAGCAGGTGGCTCAATACCTTACTTCCGTCTAGCGGCGGGACCGGGATCATATTGAAGACCGCCAGAGAGATATTTATAAGTATCGAGTACTCTATCATTATATAGAGCGGCTTGAAGACCATTGGTGCGCCTGCAAGCACAGAGGGTCCGAGTAAGAGAAAAATCTTATGGAAAATAGAGAAGATGATAGCGAGCCCTATGTTGGAGAGCGGCCCGGCAAGAGCAACCCACATCATACCCTTTGAAATATTTTTAAAATAACGGGGGTTTACGGGCACGGGCCGCGCCCAGCCGAACATGCCGGAGAGAAAGAGCGCAAGCGTGCCTATGGGGTCTAAGTGCTTTAGCGGATTGAGCGTTATGCGCCCGAGCATCTTCGCCGTCGGGTCTCCCATTCTGTTGGCAACCCAGGCGTGCGCGCACTCGTGCACCGTAAGCGCCAGCAGTATCGGCGGCGCGATGAGCAACATTCTCTGTATATAGCCTTCGAACATAAAAATCCTCTTATAGAACGATAATAATTTATTATTCTAACAGATGGCCCGTTAACGCGTCAACGCAAATAGTCGCCGCAACCGAGAGCAAAAGGGCTTATGTGTGAGTGCAAAGAGGCACAAGAGACGAAAAAGATTGAAATAAGTATAGAAACTGATACATTATAGCACAGCTTATCCGATATATATCGGGTATATAGCTATTTAACCCAACTGCTCTATTTTACTTGAGAACGGAATAGAAACTTATGACTAAAGACCTGCTACTGGAGGTCGGCTGTGAGGAAATACCTGCCGCCTTTGTGCCAAAAGCACTTGATATTCTTGAAGATTTCGTTAGCCGCAAGTTCACGTCGTCCCGTCTCGCCTTCTCCTCAGTCAAGACCTTCGGCACTCCGCGCCGCTTAAGTCTTATAGTCGAGGGGCTGGAAGCAGGGCAGGAGGATGCCGAAACCGAGGTGAGGGGCCCGAAAAAGGAGGCCGCTTACGACGCTGACGGCGCGCCGACCCGTGCCCTTGAGGGTTTTTTACGCGGTCAGGGCGCTCGGATCGAGGACGTAAAGTTCACTGACACCGGAAAGGGCGAGCAGGTCTACGTTACGAAGAAGATAAAGGGGGAGAAGACGGAGGATATTCTGCCCGAGATACTCTCCGGTGCGCTCGGCGCCGATCTCTTCAAGAAGACCATGCGCTGGGGCGCGCACAGCGTCAGTTTTGCCCGGCCCGTGCACTGGCTTCTGGCCTTTTATGGAGACAAGCAGATAGACTTCGAGTTCGGCCACATCAAAAGCGGCAACAAGACCTTCGGCCACCGTTTTCTAAGCACCAGAAGCGCAGGGATAGAGATCAACTCCATAGACTCTTACCTGGCGGCCCTTAAGGGCTCAAAGGTGGTGTTGGAGCCCGACGAGCGGAAGCGAATAATTAGAGAGGGGCTTAAAGCGAAGGCCGAAGAGGTCGGCGGAGTACTTCTCGCCGACGACGCTCTGGTGGAGGAGGTCGCCTACCTTGTTGAGTACCCTGTGGTGGTGCGCGGCGAGTTCGAGGCGGAGTTTCTGAAACTTCCTTCGGACATAATAATAAACGCCGGTAGAGAGCACCAACGGTACTTCTCTATCGTAGACGCAGAAGGGCGCCTGCTGCCGTACTTCTTAACAGTAGCGAACACCGAGGCCAAAGAGATGGCGGTTGTGGTAAAGGGCAACGAGCGAGTGCTGAGAGCGCGCCTGAACGACGCCAAGTTCTACTTCGACTCCGACATAGACGTGCCGCTGGTCACCCATGCCGAGGCTCTCAAGGGTGTAGTCTTTCAGAAGAAGCTCGGCACTTCGTACGAGAAGGCCGAACGCTTTACGCGCCTCGCGCTCTTTGTCGGGGCTACTGCCGGAATCTCGGCCGCTGTAACGGATGAAGATACTTCTGCTGCATTTCTTTCCGACGGGGCCAACCCGACGGCGTATAAGGGTTCAGATCCGCTCCAGAGTATGAAGCTTATAATAGGCCGCGCCGCTATGCTTGCCAAGGCCGACCTAACGACAGGCGTTGTCGGGGAGTTTCCAAAACTGCAGGGCGTAATGGGCGGGGTCTATGCCGCGCGTAGCGAAGAGACGCTCGACGTGTCGCGCGCAATAGTGGAGCACTACCTGCCCACAGCCTCCGGTGGCGCGCTGCCGGAATCGATACCCGGCGCAATAGTCTCTATTGCCGACAAGCTAGACACCATAGTCGGCTGCTTTGCAGTGGGGCTTATTCCGACCGGCACACAGGATCCGTATGCTCTTAGAAGGCAGGCGCTCGGTATAATCGCTATTCTTTCCAACTCTGACATCGACGTACCGCTAGACAAGATGGTCGCCCATGCCGCCACACTGCTCACGGACAAGATAGAGGTATCTCCGGTTAAGAAAGGCGATGCTATTGCTGATGACAGTGGAAAAAATCCTGTAGAAGAGGTAACCGCCAAGGTGCTGGAGTTCTTTAAGGAGCGGCTCAGGAACACTCTGCTCGGCGATGGGCTCGCGTTCGACTCCATAGACTCCGTGCTCAGTGCGCCGTGGTACGACATCTCTGACGCCACCAGGAGAATTCGCGCGATCGAGAAGTTCAAGGCGCACCCCAGCTGCTCCGACCTGGTGGTTGCGTTCAAGCGGGTCTCCAATATACTTAAGAAGGCAGGGTCGGCCACAGTTGAGCCCGATGCCGCTCTCTTTGTTGAAGACGAAGAGCGGGCCCTTTACGAGATTAGCCAAAAGGTAGCTCCTCGGATTGCGGAGCATTCAAAGGCCGGAGACTACTCTAGCCTTCTCGAAAGCCTCGCCTCTATCAAGGAGAGGACAGACGCCTTTTTCGATAACGTGATGGTTATGGCGGAGGATGAGGCGGTACGCACCAACCGCCTTGCGCTCCTCGGTAGCGTACGGAGTCTCTACTCCAGCATTGCCGAT
>JADFVP010000093.1 GCA_015222595.1 Pseudomonadota bacterium | reverse complement strand
TTCTTGGAGCTTGCAACCAGGGGGCCAAGGTCGCACGAGGCGACTACATTCTGTTTCTAAATAACGACACGCAGGTCGGCCCAGGTTGGCTCTCTACGCTTACAGGTACGGCCTCTTCGGTGCAAAAATGCGGCGCGGTCGGTGCCAAGCTCGTTCTGCCGGATGGAACTTTGCAGGAGGCCGGCAGCATTATATGGAGCGACGCTACGGCTTCAGGGTATGGACGCGGAGAGAGTCCGCTAGGGCCCGAGTACAACTATGTAAGAGAGGTGCAGTACTGCTCGGGTGCATGCCTGATGGTTAGAAGAGACCTCTTCGAGCGCATCGGCGGCTTTGACAAAAGGTACGCGCCCGCCTACTACGAAGAGGCGGACCTCTGTATGGAAATAACCAGACTTGGGTACAAGGTCGTTTACCAGCCGAAAGTTTCCGTTATCCATTACGAGTTCGGCAGCTCCGGGCGCGACAGTGCTGTTAAGTTGCAGGCGGAGAACAGAAAAAAGTTTGCCGATAAATGGAAGAGCGAGCTGAGTACCTTTGCGTCTCCGGGCGAGAAGGGTATTCTAAAGGCTAGAGCAACTGGCAAGAGTGCAGGCAGAGTTCTCTTTATAGAAGACAGAGTTCCCGACCCGGCGCTTGGCGCCGGTTACCCGCGCTCTTACAGGATGCTCACCGATATTGCCGCACTCGGTTACGAGGTCACGTGCTTTCCTATGCTCTTTTCCGACAGGCCCGCAGCCGTTACCACTGCGCTACAGCAACTTGGTGTCGAGGTCTTTTATGGCGAGACCGATTCTAAGCTTAGTTTCGAGAAGTTCTTTAAAAGCAGAATAGGTTACTACGATATCGCCTTTGTCTGTAGACCGCACAATATGAAGGCGGTTGCCGGGTTGTGCGGAACCGATGCCAAGCTGAAGATCGTTTATGATGCGGAGGCTATTTTTGCGCTTCGTGATATAAAGAGACAGGAGCTGAAGGGGCGTAACGTAGACGAAAAGACAAAGGCGTCTATGGTGCGTGCCGAGGTAGAGCTTACGACGGAGGCGGACGCTGTTGTGACCGTTTCGGAGCGTGAGAAGAAGTTTTTTATAGAGCATGGAGCCAGTAATGTCTTTGTCGCGGGCCATGTTGTAGAGCCGAACCCGACGCCTAACGGGCATGAGGCTCGCAAGGATCTCCTCTTTGTAGGCAACCTCGCTGATGGATCGCCCAACGAAGACTCTGTTCTGTACTTTGCCAAAGAGGTCTTTCCGAGGATCTTAAAGAGCGTCGATTGCCGCCTGCATATTGTCGGCCCTAATGCGACCAAGGCGGTACTCTCGCTTGCGTCGGAGAGTATCTTGATAGCGGGTCTTGTAGATGATCTTTACCAGTACTATAATAGTTGCCGTCTCTTTCTGGCGCCCACACGGTACGGGGCAGGCATACCGTTAAAGGTTTACGAGGCCTCCTCGTACGGCCTTCCTTCGGTGGTCTCACCTTTAATAGCTGAGCAGCTCGTCTGGAAAGAGGGCTCGGAGGTGCTTGTAGGAGCTAGAGCAGAGTCGTTTGCCGAGGAGGTCGTTAAACTCTACACCGACCCTGCCTTGTGGGATAAGATTAGAGCCGGTTGCCTGGAGGCCGTAGCTCGCGATTGCGGCCCTGACTCTTTTAAGAGTAACCTGAAGAGCGCATTGAACCTGCCGTGTTAGAGCGGATCAATTTTACTTAAGGAGCAGTCATGAAGATACTTGTAACGGGCGGGGCCGGTTTTATAGGCTCCAATGTAGTGGACGGATATATAGAGGCCGGCCACGAAGTCGTCGTCGTCGATAACCTTTTCACCGGAAAGAGAGAGAACCTCAACCCGAAAGCAAAATTTTATGAGATCGATATTCGCTCTAAAGAGTTACTTGATATCTTCAAGGCCGAGAAGCCCGAAGTCGTAAATCACCATGCTGCACAGATCTCTGTTCCGGGCTCTGTCAAGGACCCGATCTTCGATGCCGAGGTGAATGTTTTAGGTTTTCTCAACGTGTTAGAAGTTGTCCGGCAGAGTGAAGTTCGCAAGGTGATCTTTATCTCTTCCGGGGGCGCTATCTACGGCGAGGCTGATGAGTACCCGACCACAGAGGCGTACCAGCCGCAGCCGCTCTCTCCGTACGCTATTACCAAGGCCGTTAGCGAGAACTACCTCAATTTTTATTCTCGCCAGTACGGCCTCGACTACACTACCCTCAGGTATGCCAACGTCTACGGCCCTCGCCAGATACCGAACGGCGAGGCAGGCGTCGTTGCTATCTTTATGGACAACCTCCTTAGCGGCACTCCGAGCACGCTCTTTCACTTCGCCGACGAACCTCGCGGCATGACGCGTGACTACTGCTTCGCTGGAGACGTTGCGCGGGCCAATCTGCTGGCGCTAGAGACCGGTAACGGCATAGCCTTTAATATCGGCACCACCGTTGCCACCCATACTGCAGAGCTTTATGCCGCTACCTACGCGGTTGCTAAAGAAGCAGTGCCGGGTTTGAGTGCAGAGCTTGAAACACTTAAGACGGCCGCCGCAAGGCCGGGGGATTTGACGAAGAGTTCGCTTAACGCAGAGCGCGCACGGAGCGGTCTCGGATGGGAGCCTCAGGTAGATCTTAAAGAGGGGCTAAGAAGAACGCTCGAATGGCGGATGAACAGATAATGGTTTGCTGCTGCTTCCGTATTTGAGCGGTACAGTAGTAGTATGGAAAATATTAGAATCTGGAAGGGAAGGGATTATGAGTAAAAAGAGGGCATTGATTACGGGCATTACCGGGCAGGACGGGTCGTATCTTGCGGAGCTTCTGCTGGAGAAGGGGTACAAGGTCTTTGGAATGGTGCGCCGCTCAAGTGTTGAGACCTTGGAGCGTGTGGAACATATAAGAGACAAGGTAGAGCTCTTGCAGGGCGACCTTACGGATCAGTCGTCGCTCGACACGGCCATACAGGATTCGTCCCCGGACGAGGTCTACAACCTTGCGGCACAGTCCTTTGTGCCGACGTCGTGGAACCAGCCCGTAATGACGGCAGAGGTAACGGGCCTTGGCGCCACGCGCCTGCTTGAGTCCATTAGAAAGCTAAAGCCCGATGCCCGGTACTACCAGGCGTCGTCGAGCGAGATGTTCGGCAAGGTTCAGGAGGTTCCGCAGAAGGAGTCCACACCGCTCTACCCGCGTAGCCCATATGGCGTGGCAAAGGTCTATGCCCACTACCTGACCATCAACGCGCGCGAGAGTTACGACCTCTATGCCTGTTCGGGGATCTTGTTCAATCACGAGTCGCCCCGGCGGGGTCTTGAGTTCGTAACACGCAAGATCACGCACACTGCGGCAAAGATAAAGCTCGGTCTTGCCGACGAGCTGCGACTCGGAAACCTCGACGCCAAGCGCGATTGGGGCTATGCCGGAGACTACGTAAAGGCGATGTGGCTGATGCTTCAGCAGGACGTTGCCCGCGAGTACGTCATCTCAACCGGCGAGACCCACTCGGTTCGCGAGTTTGTTGAGGCTGCGTTCGAGTACATCGACATGGATTACAAAAAGTACGTTACCGTAGACCCGAAGTTCTTCAGGCCCGCAGAGGTAGACCTTCTTGTTGGAGATCCAACGAAAGCGAGAGAAGAACTCGGTTGGGAGCCTGAGGTCGATTTCAAGTCCCTTGTCCATATGATGGTGGAGTCGGACCTTAAGCTGCTCGGATAGTTTGCAGTACTCTTTATTGAAGGTGTTTCTAATTGAAAAAAATTCTTATAACAGGGGTGAACGGCTTTGTCGGGTCGCATCTGGCCGAGCGTCTGATAGCCACCGGGGGTGTAGAGTTAATTGGAATGCACCTCGACGATAACTTCACCAACATCGACTCTATAAAGGGGTCTATTGATCTGGTGCAGTGCGACCTGCTCGACTCAGACAAAGTCGCCGAAGTGGTGGCAAAGGTTCGCCCAGATACCATCTACCACCTTGCCGCTCAGTCTGTGCCGGCGTTCTCTATTGCGGATCCGGCTCCTACGCTACGGGTAAACCTCTTCGGTACCCTCAGCCTCCTGGAGGCCGTTAAGGCGCACTCTCCAGAGACGGTCTTTGTAAATATAGGATCGAGTGAAGAGTACGGCAGCGTAACTGAGGCGGAAGTGCCTATTGGCGAGGCGCAGGAACTGAGGCCCTCGAACCCGTATGCCGTAAGTAAAGTTGCCCAGGACATGCTCGGCTACCAGTACTGGAAGCGAGACGGCGTTAAGGTAGTGCGGTGCAGGCCCTTCAACCACTTCGGGCCGCGTCAGGCCGATCTCTTTGTCGTCTCCTCTTTTGCGCGCCAGGTAGCGGAGATAGAGGCCGGGTTGGTGGACGGCAACGTGATGACGGTCGGCAACCTTTTTCCGGAGCGCGACTTTCTCGATGTCCGCGACGTAGTCTCTGCGTACATGCTGCTCAGTGATAGGGGCGAGTACGGCACCGTCTACAATGTCTGTTCGGGCGTTCCCGTTAGTATTAAAAAGATACTCGACCGGCTGATAGCGCTCTCAGGAGCCGAGGTTAAGGTACAGAGCAGCGCAGAGAAGACGAGAAAAGAGGACGCTTCGGTTGTCTACGGAGACGTAGAGCGTCTTAAAGCTCTTGGCTGGACGCGCGCACACGCGCTCGACGACAGCCTCGGCGAGCTGCTCGACTACTGGCGCGCTTTGAGCGCTCCAAAGTAGACACGGCTTTACGAGCACCATCTATACTTTACGGCGTCTCCCTTTACTCTTCCAAATTACGTTCATACCGACAAACAGGTTGATATGTCTACAGCAGCGACCAACAGCTCAAACTCGGTAGATATACTGCTCTCTACCTATAACGGTTCCTCTTTTCTAGAGCCGCAGATAGAGTCGTTGCTCGCCCAGAGCTATACAGAGTGGCGTCTCCTGGTCCGCGACGACGGCTCTACGGACTCCACAGTAGAGTTGATAGAGCAGTACGCCCTGTTGCACCCCGACAGGATTGTGCATATTGAAGATACAGAGGGAACGCTTGGGCCGACCCTCAGCTTTTCGCGTCTGCTAGAGAGTTCCACTGCCGAGTACTCGCTCTTTTGCGACCAGGACGACGTCTGGGAGGCCGATAAGATAGAGGTAACGCTTGAGCGCATGCAAAGAATCGAGAGTGAGCTTGGGGCCATACCGATACTGGTCCATACTGATCTCAAGGTGGTCGGCACCGACCTCTCAATCCTTTCGGCCTCTTTCTGGAAGTACCAGAACCTCGACCCAACGCTTACGACCCTTAAGAACCTGCTTCTTCTAAATAACGTGACCGGTTGTACCGTTATGCTCAATAGACCTTTAAGGACCATCGCCGCGCCCATTCCCGCTGAAGCGGTATTGCATGATTGGTGGCTTGCCCTTGTAGCCTCGGCTTTCGGGTACATCGGCCACGTTGACACCCCAACGGTGCTCTACCGACAGCATGGTGCAAACGTCGCCGGCTCTACAAGCTACTCTGCCGGGTATTTTTTTTCACGCCTTCGGAGTCTCGGGAGAACGACCGGGCTGCTTCGGCGAATAGTCGCGCAGGCAACGGTCTTTCTCTCTGTCTATAAGGCAAAGTTCGTACCGATGGATCTAAAGATGGTAACGGGTTTTGCCTCGCTCTTAAGCACTTCGCGCGGCGCGCGGGTCGGACTTCTCCTAAAGCACGGCTTCAAGGGCACGGGACTACTACGCAACGCAGGCATCTACATGCTGCTGCTCTTCATGGAGAGCGCTCCAAAAGGTGCAGTGCAAGACCCTAGAGAAGGCGGGGTGCAAAAGTGAGCGCAGACAACAGCACAGTGGCCCGCTCCGGCCCGCTTCTTTCCATAGTAATCGTCAACTGGAACGGCGAGCGCTTTTTAGCCCCGCTCTTCGAGTCGATTACAGAGCAGTCCTTTAAAGAGTTCGAGATACTCTTTGTCGATAACGGCTCGAAAGACGGCTCAGTAGAGTTCGTCCGTTCTGACTATCCTGCGTTCACTATTATAGAGAACAGCGAGAACCGTGGCTTTGCCGAGGCGAACAACCAGGGTATAGAGCGCGCGACCGGAGAGTTTATTCTGACCTTGAATAACGACACCGTGCTAGAGCCTCTCTTTTTACAGAGCCTTATGGAGGCTGCGACAAGCCCGGACGCTAGCAAAGAACGGACCGGCATGTGGGCCCCGAAAATTCTTTCCCTTTCTCTTTCTAAGGCGAGTCCCGACATGATAGACTCTGTTGGCGGGCTGCTCCTCTACCCCAACGGTATCGGGCGCGGACGCGGACGCATGGACTCTGACTCCGGGCAGTTCGACTCTTTGACAGAGGTGTTAATGCCTAGCGCCTGCGCGGGGCTATACAGACGCGCCATGCTTGACGAGATCGGTCTCTTCGATTCCGACTTCTTTGCGTACTGCGAAGATACGGATCTGGGGCTTCGCGCCCGCATAGCAGGCTGGGGCGCTCTCTCGGTTCCGGGCGCAGTGGTTCGCCACTACTACTCGGGCACGAGCGGAAGCCATACCCCCTTTAAGGCCTATCTGGTAGAGAGGAACCACCTTTGGGTGGCCATGAAACTCTTTCCGTTCTCTAGCTTGCTCCTCTTCCCTTTTTACGAGGCTCTGAGGTATCTGGTTCAGGCCAAGGGTGTTACTAGCGGAGTGGGTGCCAGTGCGAAACTAGCCGATGAGCTTTCTTTTGTAGGTCTTATACGTATTGTGCTTCGCGCCTACGCAGGAGCGTTTATCAAGCTGCCTTCGGTGCTCGCCAAGCGCAGAGCAGTCTATAAGAGCGCACGGATACCGGCGCGCCAGTTCAAAAGGCTCTTAAGGCGTTACTCTATTACTGCCAGAGAGCTTGCCCTTAAGGATTAATTTTTTTTACCAACTTAAATGGAAATGAGTATGCCTAAAAAAAGAGTTCTAAAGAAGAATAATGTCTACGCAACTATACTGGCCGGAGGCATCGGCAGCCGCTTCTGGCCGCTCTCGCGCGTTACAACGCCGAAGCAGGTTCTGAAGGTAATTGGCGAAGAGAGCCTCTTAAAGGCGACCATAAAGAGGTTGAGCCCGCTCATACCTCCGCGCCGTGTCTATATAGTGACGTCCGAGAGCCAGGCGCACGTGATTAAGGACCACCTTAGGTACGACGGCGCTCCGGTCTCATCCGAATTTATAATCGAGCCTGAGGGAAAAAACACCGCCCCGGCGATAGGCCTTGCCGCTTTAGAGCTTTCTCTTAAAGACCCGGAGGCGGTTATGGTCGTCCTTCCGTCCGACCATGTCATTAAAGAGGCCGGGAAGTTCAAGGCGGCCCTCGGCGCGGCGATTCTAGCTGCAGAGAAAGGGCATCTGGTAACTTTCGGAATAGAGCCGACGAGCCCGGAGACAGGGTACGGTTACATAAAGGCTTCGGCTAAGAGGGCAGTTAAGATAGACGGCTTTTCCGTTCGCCCGGTCGATCGCTTTGTAGAGAAGCCGAACCTGTCAAGAGCGAAGCGGTACCTGAAGGACGGCGGCTACTACTGGAACTCCGGAATATTCGTCTGGAAGGCCGCGCGCTTTCTCCAAGAGGTCGAGACCCACCTGCCGGGGCTCTACAAGACGCTCATGAAGGTAAAGGAGGGCGGCGACCTTGCCCGTGGCTATAAGTCGGTAAAACCGATCTCTATTGACCATGGTATTTTAGAGCATGCCGACGACGTAGTCGTTATACCCGTTGACTTTTCCTGGTCGGACATGGGCAGCTGGACCTCTTTTGGCGACCTGCTCCCCGCAGATGCACGGGGCAATGTCATAAAGGGGCGCGTAGTGGATCTTGGCAGTTCAAACTCTATACTCGTTGGCAGCGACAGGCTTTTGGCCACTATAGGTGTTGAAGAGATGATAGTGGTCGATACTCCCGACGCAACGCTTGTCTGCCCGAAGTCTAGGGCGCAGGAGGTTAAAGACGCGGTAGACGTTATAACGAAGAAGGGTTACTCCGAGCACAGCCACCACGTGACCACAAAGAGGCCATGGGGCTTCTATACGGTTTTGGAATCGGGCAACGGGTATAAGATAAAGAAGATAGTGGTCAATCCGGGTGCCAGACTCAGCCTTCAGTCGCATAAAAAGCGGAGCGAGCACTGGGTGGTTATAACCGGGGTTGCGCGCGTTACGCGAGGCGAAGAGGTGGTGACGATAAAGGTGAACGAGTCCACCTATATTCCGCGCGGAGTGAAGCACAGGCTTGAAAATAGAGGCAAGGTTCCTCTGGAGATCATAGAGGTTTCGAGCGGCGGATATATTGAAGAGGACGACATTGTCCGGTATGACGATGACTTTGAGCGTTCTTGAGCGTCGGGCAATAATAGACGGGGCTCTATTTATTGGTAGAATAGATAGACAAGAGGATGCATGGGCAACGGGATCTCCACTGGAATAGATATTGTCTCTATCGGGCGCATTGAGCGCGCAAATGTCAGCGAGCGGTTCTTGTCTCGTCTCTTTACGCCCTCCGAGATCGAGTACGCCTCTGCTTCTGCCGTGCCTCATCAGCTCTATGCAATCTTTTTCGCCGCTAAGGAAGCAACCGCCAAGGCGCTTGGCACGGGAATAGGCCGGGGGTTCGGTTTTAGAGATATTGAGATTGTTTCTAATAATGATACTGCCGGTTGCAGGGGGTCGGGCGTGGCCCTGAAGCTCCATGACGGCGCGGCGCTCTTGCTTGGCCCCAGGCGCACCTTTCTAACTGTCTCGGCTTCGGGTGACGTAGCGGTAGCAAAGGTTTTAATAGAGTAGGGCCGTTCGGCCTGGTATCTTTAGACCGGTCTTGTTCATCTCTCTTTTTACTTTCTTTTCCTTTGTTGATTATTCCCTCCCTTTTCGTATATATTAACCCCATACAGAACAGCACTCTTATTTCAGGGATCTCTTTTATGGCACAACGTGAACGGTGGGGTTCGAGGATCGGCCTGATCCTCGCTATGGCGGGCAACGCCATTGGGCTCGGCAACTTTCTTCGCTTTCCGGTTCAGGCGGCGGAGAACGGCGGCGGGGCCTTTATGATCCCGTACTTCATCTCCTTTATTATCCTCGGCATTCCCCTTATGTGGGTCGAGTGGGGCATGGGGCGCTACGGCGGCTCTATCGGCCACGGCTCCACGCCCGGTATCTTCGACGCCATGTGGAAGTCCAGGGTCGCCAAGTACGTCGGTATACTTGGAATTTTTCTGCCACTCGTTATTCTGGTCTACTACACCTATATCTGCTCCTGGACGCTTGCGTTCAGTATCTCTTCTGTTTTTGGGCTCTTTCCCGAGGCCGACGCTATTACCGGAGGGAGCGCTTCTGAGTACCTCACCCCGTACGCCAACTACCTCGGAAGCTATATCGGAGCCACAGGGGACGGGCTCTTCCTGAAGCCGCACTACTCGGCCTATATCTTCTTCGCTCTAACTCTTGGGGCCGGTATGTTGATACTTGCCAAGGGTATTGCCGGAGGTATAGAGAGACTCTGCAAGGTCGCCATTCCGGCGCTCTTTATAATGGGCGCTATCCTTTTTATAAGAATAGTTACGCTCGACAGCCCGACCGACGTTACTATGACAACCTCGCGCGCCTTCGCTTTTTTATGGGAGCCGGATCTCTCCGGGCTCTTCTCCGCCAAGGTCTGGCTCGCCGCCGCCGGGCAGGTCTTCTTTACGCTTTCGTTGGGGTTAGGCGCGGTAATGACGTATGCCAGCTACATCAAGCGCGACGAGGATATCGCCCTCGACGGTCTCTCTACCGCAAGCCTCAACAGCTTTGCAGAGGTGGTTTTCGGCTCCACCATCGCCATAGTCTCTGCGGTGCTCTTTTTCGGTGTTGACGGCGCTGCCGAGGTCTCGGCAGGCGGGGCCTTTAGTCTCGGGCTTATCAGCATGCCCGCAATATTTGCTCACATGCCGGCCGGAGAGTTTTTCGGCTTTCTCTGGTTCGGGCTTCTCTATATCGCGGGGTTAACCTCGGTTGTTGCGCTCTCTCAGCCGGTGATCGCCTTTTTCGAGGACGAGTTCGACTGGTCGCGCAAAAAGGTTGTTTCGTGGCTCACCGTCTTCTTCGTTATAACCACCGCGCTGCCGATGTTCGTAAAGGGCTCTCTAGATGAACTCGACTTCTGGGTCGCCACCTTTGCGCTCGTCATACTCGCACTCTTCGAGATGGTTATCTTCTTCTGGTTCTTCGGCTCCGAGCGCGCGTGGGAAGAGATAAACAGAGGCGCACATGTTCGCGTGCCGCGCCTCTTCTACTACCTTATGAAGTACATAACGCCGCTCTTTCTTTGCGTCATACTTATTGCCTGGTGTTACGAGCAGCTTCCTTCCGTACTTTCTAACACCGACACGGGCGTATGGGCGGCTCGGGCCTTTCTTGCGGTTCTCTTAATTGTCCACTTTATTGTTGTGCGCGCAGCGTGGAAAAGGCGCAGGAGGCGGAGCCAATGAGTTCGAGCGGATTTATCTTCCTTGCAGTATCATGGGGTCTTGTTACCGCGCTTGTGGTATACTGCTTCTACAATATCTTTACGAAGAGCTGACCCTATAACCCCTGTGGCACTATTCCTTACAAAATGACCCGAATACTTCCTTTCATACTCCTTGCTGCCTCGTTTCTGCTCGCAGGATGCAATAACGGCGCACTTTTTATAGAGTCCAGATTGCCCGAAGAGGCCGATAGGTTCTCGCGCACCTTTATTACCCATATCAGTACGGGTGAAATAGATGCAGCTTTTGTCTTGATGAACAAGGAGGTCAGGGATGAGGCAACGCGCAAGGCGATAGAAGATGCCGTGGGTACGCTTGCCAAGACCGGAAAGATAGTCAAGATAGAGCTGATAAAGTTCATAAACTCGAAGGCGTATCTGACAAAGAAGAACAAGCGAACCTATCTCAGGTATCAGATAGAAATGGACAAAGGCTATGTGCACGCCACGGCGCTGGTGCACAACACCGGCCCGGACTTTATGATATCCGGCTTCTTTCTCGAACCCTTGCCCAGCCACCTGGCTGAGTATAATACCTTTGAGTTCAAGGGCAAATCTGTTGGAGCGTACGTAATGCTCTTACTGGCAGTTGTTGTGCCGCTCTTTATCCTCTACTCGCTCTACCTCTGTTTGACCGTAAAGGGCGTACCGCAACGATATAAGTGGTTTATCTTTATCTTCTTCGGCTTCACTTCCTTTGTCTTCAACTGGACCAACGGCCTCTGGGGTTTTCAGCTTCTCACTCTCCATGTGGTCGGTGCGACAGTGCTGCGCGACGGTATCTATGGCCCGTGGATGCTGACGGTCTACGTGCCGGTAGGGGCAATTCTATTCCACCGGAAGCTCCGCCACATGCGCCGCGACGAACTTGCCGAACAGTAAGAGCGCAAGAGAGGGTAGCGGTAATATGACGGTTCCGTACTAAATTAATGTTAAATATCACCCCCGCCACACCCTTTTCTGTCATATGTTATAACAAATCGCTTGACACTCCCCCTGTATTTTATTACAAATGGTACATTCTTTTTTTATTATTAATAAATAGTTGTTACTATTATTTCAAGGGAGGAGTGCATGCAGGTTACATCCAATGTAAATAAGGTCGTTGTGTCGCTTGTCTTGTGCTCTTTCTTGCTTGGGCCTATCGGTTGCGCTACGCCACCGGATAAGATCAGCGCGACATATGTTTCGCCATTACAGTACAGTAGTTATAATTGTAATCAAATCGGGGAAGAGTTTTTAAGGGTAAACCGCAAAGTTGCGGAGGTTTCAGGAGTACAGCAGAAAGAGGCAAATAAAGATAAGCTAGCAATGGGTGTCGGGTTGGTAGTTTTTTGGCCAGCGCTCTTTTTCATGATGGGAGATGATAAAAAAGAGGAACTAGCAAGGCTCAAGGGTGAGTTTGAAGCCTTGGAACACACGGCGATAAAGAAGGAGTGTTCGCTTGTCGCAGAGCTTGAAGAGGCGCGCAAAGTGCGCGAGGAGCTGTCAAAGAAGGATAAAGA
>JADFVP010000092.1 GCA_015222595.1 Pseudomonadota bacterium | reverse complement strand
GGGCACACCATCAATGCCGAGCAGCGCAGTTACTCCGTACGCTATTGCGAGGCCTCCGGCTATGCGTATAACGGAGCTTGCTATGGAGACTCCGGGCAGCGTGAGCTTGACCGAGCGGAGCCTGTAGCCGAGACTTATCTGCATGAGCGGTATGGTGGCCGCGCCCAACATGTCGAAGATGGAGAGTATTGGCGTTGGTACCTCGACGTGCGTGAGGTTGAGCGTTATAGATATTGCGGCGGCATAGATAAGGGGTAGCTTGAAGATCTCTTTGAGCCCGCCCTTGCCCTTGGCAATGTAGACGCCTAGCGAGTAGACCATTACGCCAATGAGAATATAGTAGAGCACCGCGACCGTAAGCCCGTCGGTGCCGAAGGCGAGAAGAGCTAGCGGAAAGGCCATGTTGCCAGAGTTCATGAACATGGTAGGCAGGTAGAAACCCTTAAGGTCGCGCCTGCCGATAGCCCCAAGGTAGAGGTAGCTGAGAGCGCCGACGCCTAGCACAACGGCGCCTGATGAGAGCGCAACGGTGTAGAGGTCGGTAGGGTCGAGCGGTTTCTTTAAGAGCGCTGAGATTACGAGGGCCGGAATGGTGAGGTAGAGCAGTATGTCTATTATCGGGTCGAGGCTGATCTTTTTAAACAAGGCAAAGATGTACCCGATGCCTATAATGGTAAAGACAGGTAGTACTACGCCGAGTGTTTGTAAGAGAACAGGCATCTGTTACGGGTTAGGTCTAATCTAAAAGCGTACCCTATACAGGCTCGACCTCGATAAGGGTCTCGTCAGGGTTTACGGTGTCTCCTATCTTTACCAGTATCTTCTTGACGACACCGCTGATAGGGGTGTGGACCTCGTTCTCCATCTTCATCGCTTCAACAGTCAGCACAACGTCGCCGTCGGAAACGTTCTGGCCTTCGGTAACCTTTATCGACATTACCTTGCCCGGCATCGGAGTTGTAACGTCACCCTCCTTGCGCGCCTTGGGCCGTGATGATTCTGCTATGCTGGCCCGCTCGATCTCTCCGGCCGTGGTGGGCAGCACCTCTGTCAACGACTCTACCACCACCTCTTCGAGGCAATTGTCTACCATGATAAAGAACGGTCTCTTGCCCTCTACCTTGTGGCCTGCTCCGGCGACCTTTATGTTGTGGCTCTCTCCGTGTACCGTGATGTTGAACTCGCTAGGAGCCAGGTGCATTACGCCGCCATGAGGCTCACCACCTGCCTCTTCCGGCAATTCAAGCGGTTCGGGTTCGAGCGTTCCGGCCTCGCGCTGCTCGAAGAACTCGAGGGCGACCACAGGAAAGAGCGCGTAGGTCAGTATATCTTCCACCGACTTGGTCTTGGAACTCAGCTCGCGCGTCAGCTTATCTAATTCAGGCTCAAGCAGGTCTGCCGGACGGCACGTGATCGGCTTTTCGTCGCCTATGGCGAGTTTGCGGATCTTCTCGTCTATCTCTCCTGGAGGCGAGCCGTACATGTTCTTGAAGTAGCTGCGGGTCTCGCTTGTTATGACCTTGTAACGCTCTCCCATAAGCACGTTGAGGGTCGCCTGCGTGCCGACCACCTGGCTTGAAGGTGTTACGAGCGGCGGGTAGCCCATCTCTTTTCTTACTCTCGGTATCTCCTCCAGTACGTCGCCCATCTTGTCCAGAGCGTTCTGCTCCTTCAGCTGGTTTGCGAGGTTGGAGATCATTCCGCCCGGTATCTGCGAGACCAGTATCTTGGTATTTATCGCCGTGTGCTCGCTCTCGAACTGCTTGTACTTCTTGCGAACCTCTCTGAAGTGGTCTGCTATTTCGTCGAGGAGCGAAAGGTCGAGCCCCGTGTCGTACGGCGTGTCTCTAAGCGCTGCGACCATACTCTCGGTCGGCGGCTGCGACGTGCCTGCTGCGAGGCTAGAAATTGCCGTATCGATAATAGAGGCACCGGCCTCTATGGCCTTCATGTAGCTCATGGAGGCGAGCCCTGAGGTGCCGTGCGAGTGAATATGAATAGGCACGTCGATGTTCGCCTTCAGCTTTCCGACGAGGTCGTAGGCTGCCCACGGGGTCAAGAGCCCCGCCATGTCCTTAACGCAGATAGTGTCTGCGCCCATGTTGACGAGCTTTTTAGCCTTCTCCACAAAGCCTTCGTGCGTGTGGACCGGGCTTGTGGTGTAGCAGATGGTCGCCTCGACGATCGCTTTGGTCTCTTTTGCCGCGCGTATGGCGACCTCTAAGTTCCTGAGGTCGTTCAGGGCGTCGAAGATACGAAAGACGTCTATGCCGTTCTTGGCAGCGCGCTCAACGAACTTCTTGACCACGTCGTCGCTATAGTGTTTGTAGCCGACAAGGTTCTGTCCGCGCAGCAGCATCTGGAGCCGCGTGTTCGGTATCGCCTTGCGGAGCTTCTTGAGCCTTTCCCACGGGTCCTCTTTTAGAAAGCGCAGGCAGGCGTCGAAGGTAGCCCCGCCCCAGACCTCAAGGCTCCAGTACCCCACCTTGTCGAGCATCTTTGCCGCAGGCAGCATATCTTCTGTGCGCATGCGCGTGGCGAGCAGAGACTGGTGAGAGTCTCTTAGTATCGTATCCGTTATCCGCGCCTGATGTCCCTTCGGCGCACTCTGTTTTTTCTTGTCTGATGGCATAGGTGAAAAAGCCTCCGTTAAAATTGTCCCTGACGCGCCTTACAGGCCGTGGTGAGCCGCAATGGCCGCTGCAATAGAAGCGACAAGGTCTGACGGCTCCCAACCCTCATGATACTCCATGAGTTCGGGCTTGCGGTCTATGTAGCCGGTGTCGAAGTTGCCGGCGATGAAATCAGGGTCGTGCGTTATCATCTCTAAAAAAGGTATGGTGGTCTTTATGCCCCGAATAGCGAACTCGTCGAGGCTGCGCTGCATTCTCTTTACCGTCTCGTCCCAAGTGGCCCCGCTTACAATGAGTTTGACTATGAGCGAGTCGTAGCAGCTTGAAACAACAAAATCTTTGTAGATCGCGCCGTCTATGCGCACGCCGATGCCTCCGGGGGAGTAGTACGAGGTTACGCGCCCGAAGCTCGGCATGAAGTTCTTCTTCGGGTCCTCGGCGCAGATGCGGCACTCCATGGCGTAGCCGTTTATCTTTACATCTTCCTGCTTGATAGCGAGTTCCTTGCCTGCGGCTATCTCTATCTGCTCTTTTAAGAGGTCTATTCCGGTAACCTCCTCGGTAACCGGGTGCTCTACCTGTATTCTGGTGTTCATTTCAAGAAAGTAGAAGTTCTTGTCGTTGTCCACAAGAAACTCGACCGTGCCGGCACTCACGTAGTTGGTGGCGCGCGCTGCCTTTATGGCGGCCTCACCCATGCGGGCCCTCAAGTCGTCGTCGAGCATGAGAGACGGGGTTATCTCCACGAGCTTCTGGTGACGCCGCTGTATGGAACAGTCCCGCTCGCCCAAGTGAATAATGTTGCCGTGCGTGTCGGCCAGAATCTGAAACTCTATGTGGTGCGGCTTGTCGAGGAACTTTTCTAAAAATACTTCCGATACCCCGAAGGCTGCCGCAGCCTCTTTCTTTGCGGACTCTAACGCCGAGATCAGGTCTTCTTTATTGCGGGCAACCCTTAGGCCGCGTCCGCCTCCGCCGCCTGCGGCCTTGACCATAATGGGATAACCGATCTCGTCCGCCAGAGTAATAGCCTCGTCGGTGTCGGAAATCGCGTGGTCGGTTCCCGGCAGCACCGGCACACCGGCCTTTATCATCATCTCTCTGGCCTGTATCTTGTGGCCCATCTCGGCAATGGTCTTGGAGGAGGGGCCGATAAAGGTTATGCCCTTCTTCTCGCAAAGGAGCGGGAACCTCGGATTCTCGGAGAGAAAGCCGTACCCCGGGTGGATTGCGTCAACGCCGACCTTTATAGCAAGATCGACTATGCGGTGTATGTTGAGGTAGCCTTCAATCGGCCCCGGGCCGACCATGTACGCCTCGTCGGCCTTCTTTACGTGCAGAGACGTGGTGTCCTCTTCGGAGTAGATAGCAACGGTCTCGATATCGAGTTCCATGCAGGCGCGAATAACCCGTGTGGCTATCTCACCTCTATTTGCAACAAGTAGTTTTTTGAACATTTCTATTATTTTCCGGTTCTGTGCCTTGGGGTCGATGCGTGGGATGCTGCTCTTCGCACCTGTAGACCCGGCTCTCTATTGTTCCGAACAGTTTTAGTGACGGTTATTTTATATCTGAAAACCCCAGAATAGTGGACAAGCCTGTATTTTAGGCAGTGTTGCGCCTATAAGTCAAGTAAATAAGAGGGCTAACTGTGGTAACCTTCTGTTTTATAAGACCTTTTGGGGCTACTCTGTGGCGCTCTCAATAGACTCTATTGCCGCACTCAGCCTGCCCATGACCATTTACATTGAAAACTTATATCTACTCTGTCGGTAGGCTTTCAATGTACGTTATTGCCGCTTCTAGCCTACCCATGACCATTTCTGAACCCATGGCCTCAATTGTCTCAAATATTCCGGGGCTTACCGTGCCTCCCGTTAGAGCTACGCGCACTGGCTGGGCGATCTTGCCGAGCTTAAGCTCAGTCTTCTCCATAAGTTCATTGAAGATAGTCTCTATCGCCTCGACGCTAAAAGTTTCGAGGCTCCCTAGCTTCTCTTGCAGCTCTTTAAAGATCTCCAGCTTTTCTGCTTTAAGAAATTTGTTCCTCGGCTTCTCTTCATACTCTACCTTATCTTTGAAGTAGAAGTGCGCGCTCTCAGCCATTTCCACAAGGGTCTTGGCCCGCTCCTTTAGCGTAGAGACTATTTTTTCAAGTCTGGTGTCCTGTCCGGCGTTCTCGACTCCGAGTTCTGTTAAGAACGGAACGAGAAGCGGGGCGAGGGCCGAGTCCGTACTCTCTTTTATATAGTGGGCGTTCAGCCAGAGGAGCTTTTCGGGGTTGAAGACACCGGCGGCCTTGCCGACGTGGTCGAAGCTAAAGAGTTTAACGAGTTCCTCCATCGAGAAGATTTCCTGATCTCCGTGCGACCAGCCGAGGCGCGCAAGGTAGTTAACGAGCGCGTGGGGCAGGTAGCCCTCTGCCTTGTAGGCGATAACGGAAGTTGCGCCGTGCCGTTTGCTGAGCCGCGCCTTGTCCGAGCCGAGTATCATCGGCAGGTGGGCAAAGATTGGCAACTCGTAGCCGAGCGCATTGTAGAGCAGTATC
>JADFVP010000091.1 GCA_015222595.1 Pseudomonadota bacterium | reverse complement strand
CCGGCCCCTGCATTATAGAAGGTCTCTACAGAGGGAGTGGCAGAGCCGAGCACAACGGTAACGCCGAGTGTTTTGGCCAGCATGAGCGCAGAGTCCCGGCCATGGTACTTAACGCCCTCCTCCTGTTTGTACGCCCCCTCGTGCTCCTCGTCCACAATAATGAGCTTGAGGTTCTTAACGGGTGCAAAGAGCGCGCTGCGCGCGCCGACAACTATGTCGGCCTCGCCGTCTACTATGCGCTGCCACTCGTCGAGCCGCTCTCCGGCCGAGAGCGCGCTGTGAACCACTGCGACGCGGTTCGGAAACTTCTCTGCCAGATACGCCACAGGCCACTGCGCAAGCGCGGTCTCGGGCACAAGAAAAATAGCCCTGCCGCCGCTCTTCACAACCACTTCGAGGGCCTTTAAGTAGACAAGCGTCTTACCAGAACCGGTTACCCCGTAGAGCAGAAATGAGGAAAAACCACCGGAGCGTATCGAGTCATTAATACGGCCTATTGCTGCTGCCTGCTCTTTGTTCGGAGTATGGGCCGCCGCCTTCGGCCTTATGCCCTTGGACGGGTCTCTGTAGACGCGCTCTTTAGACAGAGCAACCAGCCCCTTCTTTTCTAGCGACTTTATCGCACCGTCGACCCCGCCGTGCTCGGCCCTAATAGCCGTCACAGGGCTTCTGCCATGTAAGCCCAAGTACGAGAGTATGCGCGCCTGCAATGGCGCGCGAGTTAGGCCGCTCATAACGTCGTCTGTATCAACAGCGTTATTTGGCTGTGCGAGCTCGACGAACGACTCTACCTTCGTAGCCACACCGCTCTTCAGTTTCGCTTCAACGGTTAGAAGCCCAGCTTTAAAGAGGCGCGCAACGATAGAGTTAACCGGAAGCCGCTCCTTGCCCTTACTGAATTTACGCTCAACCGTAGTCAGCTTTACGCTTTTTTTTACAGCGCCTAGAACCTCAAGGTCGCCTTTGACCCCGGCGTACTTCTCCGGCGCACCAAGCACCGAAGCGCCTTTATCGGTAATAACGACATAACGGAAACTCTTTAACGAGGCGTCCGGCGGGTGGATCAAGGAGAGAACAATGCCCAGGGGAGCGAAGTAGTACGAGGAGAGCCAGCGGTAGAACTTCAGCCGCTTGGCGCCAAAGAGCGGAGCGGAGTCAAGCGTATCGAGCACGGCCTTGACCGAAGTCTCCTTCAGCCCTTCGACGTGCGCCACAGCCTCAAACGAAGTGTGCACCGCTACGACGTAGCCCGTAACTCGCCTTCTTGCAAAGGGCACAAGCACGCGCGAGCCTACGGCAACACTCAGGCAATCGGGTATCGAATAGAGAAAAGTGCCATCTAGCGGCAGCTCTACCGCCACATCTGCGAATCTATGCTTCACGCTGGACCATGTTATACAGGTTGAAATGACTCAAAGAACGGGTATACGAATTTTTAGGTTATACCATGAAAGGGGGACAGACAGGTGTCGAAAATAAGAACGTACTCAGGGCAGAACTTAAAAAAACAGGAACACTCACGAAGGAAGCAAGGCTGGACGGCAAGAGACGAACTCCAGTCAAGACGGCGCGCGGGCCGCTACTCGACCCACTCGCCCGAACTCTCGTACTCGCTCGACGCCTGATCCTCGAAGCGGGTAAACTCGTTAAGGAAGGTCAGCTTTATGGTGTCTGTAGGGCCGTTACGCTGCTTAGCTATAATGATTTCGGCAGTCTTTCTTCTTCCGCAGGTACACAGGTCCGGCGGGCACTCGCACGGCTTGTAGACCGACTCTCTGTAGACGAACATAACGACGTCGGCGTCCTGCTCAATGGCCCCCGACTCTCTCAGGTCCGAGAGCATCGGGCGGTTGCCCTCTCTGCGCTCGGTCATACGCGAGAGCTGCGACAGAGCCACGACCGGAAGCTGAAGCTCCTTTGCCATAGCCTTAAGCGAGCGCGATATGTCGGAAATCTCCTGCTCCCTGTTGTCGCTCGAACTTCTGCCGCGCATGAGCTGGAGATAATCTATAACGACGAGCTTTATTCCGTGCTCTATCTTCCACCTTCTGGCCTTGGCACGCATCTCAAGCACGCTTTGGGCCGGGGTGTCGTCTATGTAGATCGGCGCCTCGTAGAGCTTTCCTACAGCGGTGGTCAGGCTGCCCCAGTCCGAGTCTTTTAAGAAACCGCTTCTTATCCGTTGCAGATCGACATGGGCGCGCGAAGAGAGCATTCTCTGCACAAGCTGCTCTTTGCTCATCTCTAAAGAGAAGACAGCAGTCGGCATGCCGCCCTCTATTGCCGCGTACTCCGCGACGTTCAGGCAAAAGGAGGTCTTGCCCATACTGGGACGTCCGGCGATGATTATCAGGTCTGAGTCCTGAAGCCCGGAGGTGATCTTGTCGAGGTCTTTAAAGCCGGTAGCGACCCCTGTGATATGGGTCTTTCGCTCGTAGAGCTTCTCAATCGTCTCGAAGCTGTCCTTTATAAGGTCTTTTAGCGCGTAGCACGACTGCTTGGTCTTGTCTTGAGCGATGGCGAAGATCTTCTGCTCGGCCACGTCGATAAAGTCCTCTACCGAGTCCACTCCGGTGTAACCGGCGGCAGCTATGTCGGTTGCAGCGCTAATGACTTTGCGCAGAAGCGACTTCTCTTTCACTATCTTTGCGTAGTACTCGATGTTCGCCGCAGTAGGCGTGGCCTCGACAAGCTCTCCTATATAGGAGATACCGCCGACCCCGTTAAGGACGCTCGAATCCTTGAACATATCGCCGAGCGTAACCGCGTCTATCGGAATACATTTGTCCGAGAGCGAGACCATGGAGTCAAAAAGCCTTCCGTTGGCCTCGTGGTAGAAGTCGCTTCCGTCGTGCGCCAGAATTTCGAGCACAGTGTTGATGGCATCCTTCTCTATAAGGATACCGCCAAGAACGGACTGCTCCGCATCTATGTTGTTGGGGGGGGATTTGTGTAGTGCTTTTTTTTGGGTAGATATAGCCATGGAGAAAACCTACCGCTAATATGCGGCCCATTAAAATAAGGCCGCATATTGAGCGGCTACATCATTACTCAGACTCCTCTTTGGCTGCTTCTTTAGCTTCTTCTTTGGTCTCTTCTGCAACTACCTCTACGGTGATCTTGGCAGTTACGTCAGGAGCAACCCTGATTTCAACGGTGTGGGAACCGAGTGTCTTCAGGTGCTCGTCCAGATGGATAGCTTTTCTCTCAAGCTCGAAGCCCTTGGCCTTAAGCTCAACCTCTATGTCGTGAGCCGTTACCGACCCGAAGAGTTTGCCCTCTTCGCCGACCTTTTTGGTAAAGCTGAGGGAGACTTCAGAGAGCTTGTCGGCGTGTTTCTGTGCCTCGGCCTTAACGGCAGCCGCCTTCTTGAGATAAGCCTCTTTCTCGGAGTTCAACTGCCTCAGGTTTCCCGGCGTCGCCTCAATTGCAATGCCCTTGGGAATCAGGTAGTTCCTTGCATACCCGCCCGCTACGGTAACTTCGTCGCCGTAGCTGCCGAGAGTTTCAACCGGCTTCTTCAGTATGACCTTCATTAAACTGCTCCATTCAAGTATTATATCTACAGGGCAAAGTGAAACTAGCCCATGCTGATAGTAGTGTAAGGTATGAGCGCAATGTTGCGCGCCCTCTTTATCGCCGTGCTTATGGCCCTCTGGTGCTTGGCGCAGGTGCCGGTAATTCTACTCGGCATTATTCTGCCCCGCTCCGTAATGTAGGGCCTAAGAGCCTTGGCGTCCTTGTAATCTATCTTTACGTCTTCGTTCTTGCAGAACCTGCAAACACGCTTGCGCATGAAACGGCCCTTGCCGCCTGGTCCGCCGCCCGGTCTGCCGCCGCCCGGTCTACCGCCACCACCTGGTCTGCCACCTGCGGAACTTGAGCCGCCTGGTCTTCTGCTATCCATCTGCGCCTCCTTCTTCCGTCTTATCGGTCTCTTTAGTGGTTTCTGCTTCTACCGTCTCGGTCTTCTCTTCTGCCGGTGCTTCGGTTGCCTTGGCAGGTGTTTCCTCTTTTGCCGGAGCTTCGGTCTTCTCGGCAGGTGCTGCCTCTGTAGCCGGAGCTGCTGCTGCAACAGGCTCTTCTACCTTCTCAGGTTCAGGAGCCGGAGCAACGTACTCGGTGTCGAGCTTTACGGTCTGCTGTCTGACCACATCCTCGTTAATCTTCAGTGAGCGCTCAAGCTCTTTGGATGCAGCAGGCCCGGAGTTGTAATCGAAGAGCACGTAGTAACCGTCGTGCTTCTTCTGGATCGGGTAAGCAAGCCGCCTTCTGCCCCATTCGTCTACGGTGTTGACGATTCCGCTTTCGCGTACAATCAGCTCCGAAGACTTCGTAACTATAGCTTTGATTTCGGCCTCGCCAATATCGGCCTTGATGATACAGATTGTCTCGTAACGTCTGTCCATTACTGCCCCTTCCGGTTCCCCGCCCATAACTGTTTCCGGCGGGTTCGCTCCGCATAGAACGGAACAAGGATTGATGATTTAGCCACACTGCAAGGAAACACGGCCGGAACAGACCGATCCAAGCCTCTTTGAAGTGTAGCGCTGGAATTGATAAATATACTACTTTTTCAGACTCAAATCAAGAGCTTTACGCCCCGCGGGGCCTTCTGCGCTTAAATAGTTCCTTATGCTTTGCCAAAAAGTAGACAATCAGGCTGTTTATTACAAGCACCAGCACCTTTATGCCGGAAAAAGCCTTAAATATTTCATACACTTCGTAAGGTATAAGCGCCCCGGTGCCTATGACCGTAAGCCACTCTGCCCAACGCATCCTGTTGTGCAGCCCGTAAGACTCTATCAGGTTGAGCACGCCGAAGGTGACGAGCACTATTAAAGAGATCAGCACAGCACCGTCACCGAGCAGGGTTGCCTGCACCACCACATAGCCGATAAGGTAGCCCTGGGAATCGAGCCCCAGCATATCGGCGATACCCGTTATCAGAACGCCTAAGTCTCTATCGAGCAGTCGCAAAAGGACAACGGAGAGGATAAGCTCGCAGACCCCCATGACACTCTTGTAAAGGATAATAAGCTTTAGGTATCCTTCGCCCTGTTTCATGCTTCGTCACTTGGGTCACTTGAGTCTGAAGAAGAGGGATGGCAACCGGCAGGCGGCCTTACCGCCACGCCTACACCCTTAAGATACTCCTTGGTCTCAGGAATGGTGAACTCCCCGAAGTGGAAGATAGAGGCCGCAAGAGCAGCAGAGGCCCCTCCCTCGGTAAAGGCCTCTTCAATATGGGCCAGCGTTCCGGCGCCGCCTGATGCTATTACCGGAATATTGAGAGCGTCTGCCACGGACCGGGTCAGCGCAATGTCGTAGCCGTGCTTCTGTCCGTCGGAGTCCATGCTGGTAAGGAGTATCTCACCAGCTCCGTAGCGCTCCATCTTTGTAGCCCATTCAATAACATCTAGCCCGGTGGGTCTGCGCCCTCCGTGCGTAAAGACCTCCCAGCAGGGCGGCTCTATAAATTCTGCTGTCTTGTCTCCACCCACATGGCGCCTCTTGGCGTCTATTGCGACCACAATAGTGCTGCTGCCGAAACGCTCTGCGGCCTCTTTTACGAACTCCGGGTTCTCAACAGCCGTTGTGTTTATCGAGACCTTATCCGTGCCCGCATGGAGCAGTTCGTGTATATCGTCTATCGTGCGGATTCCGCCGCCAACGGTCAGCGGCATAAAGACGTCCGAAGCTGTCTCTCTAACGACGTCGAGTATCGTCTTGCGCTCTTCGTGAGAGGCGGTGATATCGAGAAAGACGAGTTCATCCGCGCCCTGAGCCTCGTACGCAAGGGCAGACTCCACTGGGTCTCCGGCGTCTATCAACTCGACAAAACTGACGCCCTTTACCACGCGCCCGTCCTTAACGTCGAGACAAGGTATTATCCTCTTTGTCAGCATCGGTAACTCTTCTCCGGCTCTTGTATAAAGGTGAGAGTGTCGGTATTGCGGCTTATGCTAAAGAACGAACGAAAGTACTGCCGGAAGAACTAAAGCGCGTCGGCTATTCGAATCGCTTCGGCAAGCTCAACGTCTCCGGTATAGAGGGCGCGGCCTATGAGCACTCCCTCTACTGCGGTTCTTCTGTACCTCTCTACGTCGGAGATGGACGAGATGCCGCCGGACGCTATGACCGGAATGTTCACCGAGTCGGCAAGCTCTGCCGTGGCTTCGACGTTCGGGCCCTTCATCATCCCGTCGCGCGCAATGTCGGTGTAAATTATACAGGCCACGCCCACGCCTTCGAGCCTCTTCGCAAGGTCGACCGCTTTCATGTCTGTCACCTCGACCCAGCCTTTGATTGCCACGAGGCCGTCCTTGGCGTCTATGCCGACGGCAACGCGCCGGGGGTGGCGTTTGATAAGTTCTACGAGGAACTCAGGGTCTTTAATGGCTGCGGTACCGAGTATGACCTGCTTTATTCCAGCGAGCGCCAGATACTTCTCGGCGACCTCAAGGTTCCTTATGCCGCCGCCTATCTGAACAGGCACGTTAACAGCCTCTACTATGCGCTTTACCGCCTCGAAGTTCTTTGCAGAGCCCTCTATGGCCCCGTCGAGATCGACCACGTGAATGAGCCGCGCACCTTCGGCCTCCCACCTCTTCGCCATGTCAACAGGGTCGTCGGCAAAGACGGTAACGTTGTTCATATCTCCCTGAGTAAGACGAACGCACTGGCCGCCCTTAAGGTCTATCGCTGCGATCACTAACATAAAAGTCCTTCTCCCGGTTTACCTGCTGTTCGTTAGTCAATACGGCTAAAATTCTCCAACACCTTCAGCCCCGCGCTCTGGCTCTTCTCCGGGTGGAACTGCACGGCCCACATGTTCTCAACCTCTATGGCGCTTGTATACTCTATTCCGTAGTTGGTCGAGGTAAGAGTAACCGACGGGTCGGTTGGCACGGCGTAGTACGAGTGGACAAAGTAGAAGTACTCTCCGTCGTCCACGCCTTCTAGCAAGCGCGACTCTTTGTGTTTGGTGATAGAGTTCCACCCCATGTGCGGGACTTTCAAACGCTCTGGCATCCGCTCGGAGCCCTGTCCGGCTTCAGCCACCATGTTGGGCGGAAAAAGCTCTACCCTGCCGCTAATAAGCCCAAGGCCCTTGTGCAGACCGAACTCGTCGCTCTCATCCAACAAGACCTGAAGCCCGAGGCAGATTCCAAGAAAAGGCTTGCCTGACTCGATGGTTTTAAGGATCGGGTCGATCAGCTTAAACTCCCTCAGGTGGTGCATACAATCCCTGAAGGCCCCGACTCCGGGCAGCACAACGTGGCTCGCGTCCACGATCTTGCCCGGCTCGCGCGTAACAACCACATCTGCCCCGACCTTTTCGAACGCCTTGGCAACGCTTCTAAGGTTGCCCATATCGTAATCTATAACCGCTATCATATCAGTCTTTAAAGCGTTCCCTTTGTTGAAGGCACGCCCTTTATCCTTTTATCTATCTCTACCGCACCGCTGAGCGCACGCCCAAGAGCTTTGAAAATAGACTCTATCGAGTGATGCACGTCTCTGCCGTACTCAAGTTTTACATGGAGGTCTAGCCCTGCGGAGTTGGAGAGCGCTTTTAAGAACTCGCACGTAAGGTCTATGTCGAAGGCCTTTTCTAGATTTTGACCGACCATAGAGGCAACGCTCTTGTGGGCAACGGAGTATGAGTTGCGGGTGGTGTCGAACCGGAAGTACGGCCTACCGCTTATATCAACCACCACTGTGGTCAGCGCATCCATCATCGGCACGCTCGCCGTGGCGCAGCGCCTTATGCCGCGCTTATCCCCAAGGGCCTCCTTAAAGGCCTCTCCGAGCGCAAGCCCTACGTCTTCTACCGTGTGGTGCAGGTCTACCTCAACGTCGCCCTTCACGTCGAGGTTCATAGAGAAGAGACCGTGGCGCGAGAAGTTGTCGAGCATATGCGTGAAGAACGGAACGGGTGTGAAGATATCGGAGTCTTCGCCCGACTCTATATCCAGCTCAAGCTCTATCTCGGTCTCTTTGGTCTTCCGTACTACCTTAGCGGTCCGTGCCATCTGCACACCTCTTAGTTGTTGTGTTGCTGTCTACTTCTTTCTCTTCTTGACAGGGCCGGTCTTCTTAGCCGGAACGGTCTTCTTTGAAGTCGTCGGGCCGGCAAGCCTCACCTTAACGCTGTTGGCGTGCGCGCCTAGTCCCTCTATTGCCGCGAACCTTGCGGCCTTTGCGCCGAATCTTTTCAGGCCAGCTTCAGAAAACCCTATAATGCTTGTGCGCTTTAAAAAGTCCTGCACACCGAGCGGCGAGCTAAAGCGCGCCGTGCCTCCGGTCGGGAGCGTGTGGTTCGGCCCTGCAAGGTAGTCGCCGAACGCCTCAGGGGTATTGGCCCCAAGAAAGACTGCGCCTGCGTTGCGGATAGCGGGCAGCAGCTCTTCAGGCCTCTGCACAAAAAGCTCCAGGTGCTCAGGCGCGATCTCGTTCGATATCTCTACGGCCTCTTTTATGTCGGCAGCTACGATTATCGCCCCGTACCGCTCAATTGACTCAGCAGCTATCTTGCGCTTCTTCAGTTTCTTGAGCTGCACCTCTACTTCGAGTTTCACTGCACGCGCGGTCTTTAAAGAGGTCGTAATGAGCACCGAAGAGGCAAGCTCGTCGTGCTCGGCCTGAGAGAGCAGGTCGGCAGCCATCCAGGCAGGCTCGCCCGTGCCGTCGTTTACAATGAGTATCTCGCTCGGCCCGGCTACCATGTCGATATCAACCGCGCCGAAGACCAGCCTCTTTGCAGTTGCAACGTAGATGTTGCCGGGGCCCGTAATCTTGTCCACCGCCGGAACACTCTCGGTGCCGTATGCGAGCGCTGCAATTGCCTGCGCGCCACCGACCCGAAAGACGGTATCGACTCCCGAGAGCTTTGCGGCCGCCAGAACATAAGGGTTAATCCCGTCGGGAGACGGAGGAGTCGTCATGTGAATCTCGTCCACACCGGCAACGCCTGCGGGAATAGCATTCATCAGAACGGTAGACGGATAGGCTGCCTTGCCGCCGGGCACGTAGATGCCTGCGCGCTCTATGGGCGTAACCATAACTCCCAAGAGAGAGCCGTCGGGGTCGGTATACGACCACGAGTCTTCTAAGAGCCGCATGTGGAAAGACTCTATTCGCTCGGCAGCGGTGTCCAAGACTTCGAGGTCGCGCTTCGGTATAGAGTTGTAGGCGGCGTTTATCTCGCGCCTTGAGACCTCGAAACTGCCCTTGCCGCTTTTGCCCACTCGAACGTTTACCGAGTCGAAGCGTTTTGTGTACTCGCTGAGCGCCTTGTCGCCTCCGGTACGAACAGACTCGACGATCTCTTTGACCGTCTCCTCAACACCTTCGGGCGCGCTATCTGAGCGATCGGTAATGGTCCTTAGCCACGCGCCAAAGCCCTTACTGCTGGTCTTTTTTATCTGCACGAAACCTATCAGCCCTTCTGCTCTACGGCCTTGGCAAGCCGCTCCACAAGCTCTTTTATCCTCTTCGGTTTCATCTTGAGGCTCGCCCTGTTGCAGACAAGCTTCGAGCTTATATCCATAATGGTCTCCACTTCGACCATGCCGTTCTTCTTGAGCGTCTCGCCGGTTTCAACAAGGTCTACAATTCTGTCTGAGAGACCGAGCAGCGGGGCGAGTTCAATCGAGCCGTACAGTTTTATTATCTCGACCTGAACGCCCTTTTCGAGAAAGTACTTCATGGTGATCTTCGGGTACTTGCTCGCAATCTTCATGTGGGTCCAGTCGGCGGGACTATCGAGCCCTGCAACCTCTTTGGGCTCTGCAATCATCATGCGGCACTTGCCTATTTCAAGATCGAGCGGCTCGTAAAGATCGAGGCCCTGCTCAAGCAGAACGTCGCACCCGGCGATTCCCATATCGGCGGCCCCGTACTCGACATAGGTCGGCACGTCCTGGCTCCTGACTATCATGAACCGCAGCCCCTCTTCTAACGTCTCGGAGATCAGCTTGCGCTTGTCCTGAAAGATCTGGCTGAAGTCAACGCCTGCGGCTCTAAAAAGCTCGGCAGCCTCCTTCAGTATCCGCCCCTTCGGAAGGGCTATGGTAAGGGTCTCTCTCTCTTTTGCGCT
>JADFVP010000090.1 GCA_015222595.1 Pseudomonadota bacterium | reverse complement strand
GCAAACCCGCTTGTCACAAGAGCCGCCACCGAGACGCCAGAAACTGACGCAACGACCACTCCGGCTTCCGCAATTTCTCCGGTTTCCGGGCCCGAAGGGTTCGACATCATAATAGAGGGCGCGCGCGCGATAGACCCTGAGTCCGGCTTCGACTTCCGTGGCGTCAACATCGGCATAACCGGCTCTACCATAACGAAGATCTCCTTCGACGAGATAGAGCCATCTCAAGATACAACTATAATAGACGCCACCGGTCTTGTGGCCTCGCCCGGCTTTGTCGATATTTTATCGTACAACCCCAACTCGTACGGCTCGTGGTACAAAATAGCCGACGGCGTAACAACCAACCTCGCCATGCACGGCGGCGCCAAGTATCCACGGTCGTGGTACTCGCGTTATACAAAAGCCCGCCCGCCGGTCAACTTCGGAGCAGGCTACTTCTACAACTCCGCGCGCTTAGGGTTAGGTATCGGGCCATACAAAAAAGCGACACCCGCCCAAATAGAACAACTTACCGAGAAGGCGCGGGCCGGGCTTAGAGCCGGCGCGCTCGGCATCGGCATGAGTATAGAGTACGCACCTGCCATGAGCTACGCCGAAATAACGGCAATGGGACGCGTGGCGGCTGAGACTGGCGTGCCGGTCTTCTTTCACCTTCGCCACTCCGACATGGAGCTGCCGGGCACGAATACCGACGCGGTAGTGGAAGTCATTAAGATGGCGCTCGAAACTGGAGCTGCAATCCATATCGACCACCTGAACTCGACCGGCGGTACGTTCTCTATCGAAGATTCTTTAGCGATAATAGAGACGGCGATAGAGGCGGGCGTGGACATTACGGCCTGCACCTACCCGTACCCCTTCTGGGCGACGTATCTCAACTCAGCGCGCTTTGCAAAAGGGTGGCAAAAGAAGTTTCGCATCGGGTACAGTGACCTACAGCTAGGCGGTACTACCGAGATGCTGACCCCGGACTCCTTCAAGAAGTACCAACAGCTCGGCAAGCTGGCGGTGGCCTACGCCATTCCCGAAGAAGAGGTCGCTTTCGCGCTCCGCTCGCCGCGCGTTATGCTCGGCAGCGACGGCATGCTTTCGAGCAGCCTGAACCACCACCCCCGCGCCGCAGGGGCCTATGCGCGCACGCTTGGCCATTATGTGCGAGAGAAGAAAACCCTCTCTTTAATAGAAGCGCTACGTAAGATGACGATAATGCCGGTTAAGAGATTGGAAGCTCGCTCTCCGGCACTCGCGCTGAAGGGCAGGCTGCAGGTCGGCAAAGACGCAGACATAGTCCTCTTCAACCCGGAAACGGTCATAGATAAGGCAACGGTCGAAAAGCCGAACCAGTACTCAACCGGCATAGAGTACGTGATAGTGAACGGACAGATAGCGAAAGACCCGAAAGGGCTGAAAATGAAGGTCCGTGCCGGAAAAGCAATACGGTCGGAGATAGAATAAATAGTACTTCCTGAAACAAGCACTTCTTGTTCTGACCTGCATACGCAACATTTGTACCGGAAATAAACAAAGCCCACTGGCCGATGAGACCAATGGGCTTTGGGACTTGCTATTACTTAAGCGCTACTTCTTGAACCTTCTGCGCACGAAGCCGAGTCCTGCAAGACCACTTCCGAGCAGTAAGAGCGTTGAGGGCTCGGGTACGGATGCTGCTGTTGCAATACCCTCAAATCCCGGATTCGTGGAAGTACTAAAGTGCTCAGTGCCGCTATAATTACCACCATAGGCATAGACCAAAAAGTGGATGGTCGTGGGAATAACGGCCGTATGAATATTGAAGCCTGAGAGAGACTCACCAGAACCTACTGCGTCCGGGCCGAGATAGCTCGTGGTAAAATTACTTTTATAAGTAACTCCGGTTGTTCCATAGCTCGAAGAGGCACCGCCATTCCAGACAGCCCAGCCTGTAGCCGGACTGACAGACAGGTCTCTATCCAGCTCTATAGCAAAGAAGTAAATACTCTGATCGTCAGCGATCGTCATATTGTTGTGAAGAGTAAAGTCAAGAGTATAGTTACCGGATGACCCGGATGCGGTATAGGTTGCTTCTACCGGTATCGCCTGAGCGTTCTGACTGATCCCGACCAAAACAAATAGCGCTAAAATAAATGACAAAGCTAACTTTTTCATGATGATTTCCTTATTTTTTAGTTTAATTCCATATGCCAGCCGACAATTATTCCTGTATCTCGCTGCAATACAGGTTGCAATATAAGTGCCAATAAATACCCTCACATGCTAAGTGCCTGACTTTATTGTACTATTATATAAACTTTATCTTTCTGTTGCGGCAGGAGTTTTTCTGATCGACCTCGAAAATGTAAAAAACAGAATCGATAAAACAGACAAACGGCAGTACTACCTGAATAAACCCTGTTTTTTTGAATAGTTACCGGACAATGGGATTGTGTAAAAAAAATTTACACTAATTTGAAGCTATAGCGTGAATAAAGGTAGTACGATCTATCTTTAGTCGTGTAGCACGTAGGTTGGGTTAGCGAAGCGTAACCCAACGTTCTTTTTTGCATGATAATCCAAACCCGTTGGGTTTCACTCCGTTCTACCCAACCTACAACTTCACACCGTCCCCCACGCACCCCACACCCGAACAAAAAAACTCTTCTGGAAAAATCTGCATCGATAGTTTATAATTGAAAGTTGCGGCTCTGCGTCCAACTTCAAATAGAGAGAATAGAGAGCCTGCGAACGACTTTCTACCGTATGGAGACCTGAAAAAACCAGATGGCAAGCAGACCGAAAACAGAGCCTCTTCCCACTCCCAATCCAAAGAAGAGCGACTACTTCAATACCGCCGTGCCGTCAGACACGGACTACCTGGTAGTGGAGGGGTTGCGCCAGAACAACCTCAAGAACCTGAACCTCAAAATCCCGCACGACAAGATAACGGCAATAGTCGGCCCGTCCGGCTCAGGCAAGTCCTCGCTCGCCTTCGACACTCTCTTTGCCGAGGGGCGTTGGCGCTTCATGGAGTCGCTCTCCACCTACACCCGCCTCTTTATGGACCGCATGGACCGCCCGGACCTCGACGCTATCCGCAACATCCGCCCGGCCATAGCCGTGGAGCAGCGCAACCCCGTACGCACCTCGCGGTCTACGTTAGGCACGATGACGGAGCTGAACGACGTGCTGCGCCTGCTCTTCTCGCGCATAGGCAAAGTCCACTGCCCGGAGTGCGGAGACCTCATAAAGGTATATAGCCCGACAGAGGCGGCAGAGGAGCTGCTACGGAAAAATAACGGTAGCAAAGCGATTATCGGCTTTACGCTCGGCATCAGAGTAACGGGACTCGGCTCAATTACCGAAGAGCTTCTACGCAAAGGCTTTCTCCGTATCAGAACAGAGGGCGGCCTCCGGGAGCTGTCGGAACATACCGGTACACCGGAGAGCGAAACAGAAGAGGCTAACATCGTAGAGGTCGTGGCGGATCGTCTAAAACTGAAGCCCACCGAACTCACCCGCCTGACAGAGGCCATAGAGACAAGCTACAGAGAGGGCAACGGCGAGGCGTGGATAGAGATAGTAGGCAGTACAAAAGAGGGCGACCTCCGTTTTTCTGAGCGGCCCCAGTGCCGCAAGTGCGACGTAACGGTCGAGCGCCCAAGCGCAATGGCGCTCTCGTTCAACCACCCGGTCGGCGCCTGCACAAACTGCAAGGGCTTTGGCAACGTCCAGCGCTACGATATCGACAAGATAGTGCCGAACAAGGAGCTTAGCCTCGATGAGGGCGCGATAGAGCCGTGGACAAAGCCCTCTTACCGCTACTGCTACGATGTCTTGGCAGAGCACGCCAAAGAGCACAAAATACCTACCGACGTTCCCTTCAGATTGCTCGGCGAAGAGACGCAGAGGCTGATCTTTGCAGGCACGCCGGACTTCGAAGGCGTAGACCAGTTCTTCGAGGCCCTTGAGGTGAAGAAGTACAAGCTCCACATAAAGGTCTTTACCTCGCGGTACAAGTCGGAGTTTACCTGCACGGAGTGCAACGGGGCGCGGCTGAAAAAGTCGGCGCTGTCGGTAAAGATAGACGGACTCGACATCTCCGAGGTCAGCCGCATGAGTATCGAAGCGGCAGACCGGTTCATCAGCGGACTGAAGTTCAGCCCGCTCGAACAACGGCTCTCGGCCACGATCATCACCAAGATACTCGAAAAACTGCAGTTCCTTAAGGAGACGGGCCTTGGGTACCTGACCATCAACAGGCCGACCAGAACGCTCTCCGGGGGAGAGGCCCAGCGGGTCTCAATAGCCACGCAGCTCTCGGCCACTCTCACGGGTGTGCTCTACATACTCGACGAACCGTCCATCGGGCTCCACCCGGTGGACGTGGACAAGCTCGCGGCGCAGCTAAGAAGGCTCTGCGACCGGGGCAACACGATAGTCGTAGTGGAGCACGACCCCACCATCATAGAGAACTCAGACCACATAGTGGAACTCGGCCCCGGAGCCGGAGAGCGCGGCGGACGGCTCGCAGCAAGTGGAGCAACAACCGACTTTCTCTCTTCGTCCAACACAATAACCGCCGACTACCTGACAGGACGCAAAGAGATTCACGTACCCAGGTGGCGACGCAAGGGAGACGGCCAGGCAATTGTAGTTAAAGGCGCCAAGGGCAACAACCTGAAGAGCATGGACATCTCAATACCGCTAAAGACAATGACGGCCATAACAGGAGTGTCGGGTTCGGGTAAATCCAGCATTATAGTCGATACGCTCTACAACCTGCTCGCAGCCAACTTCGACATCCGCGCCGAGCGTCCCCTCGAACACCGCTCGATAGAGGGCATGGGCCTGCTCTCAGGCGTTCGTCTGGTGGACCAGAGCCCCATAGGCCGCACTCCGAGGTCGAATCCCATTACCTACATAGGCGGCTTCGACGAGATCCGTTCGCTCTTCGCAGCCCTTCCGCTCGCTCGCTCATCGGGCTTAAAACCGGGCCACTTCTCCTTCAACGTAAACGGCGGCAGGTGCGACGCCTGCAAGGGCGAGGGCGTACAGAAGCTCGAAATGTACTTCCTGCCAGACGTCTACATTAAGTGCCCCACCTGCTCCGGCAAGAGGTACCGCCCCAAGGTGCTCAGACCAAAGTACCGGGGCAAGAATATCTTCGAATGCCTCAACATGACCTTCGACGAAGCGAGCCTGCTCTTCTCCAACGAACTGAACCTGCAAAAACGGTTCAGCGTGGTCAAGGAGGTCGGGCTCGGCTACCTAAAGCTCGGACAGAGCGCCACGACGCTCTCGGGAGGCGAGGCCCAGAGACTGAAGATAGGCCGGGAGCTGATAGAGAAGAAACGGGCGCAAGAGATGCTCTACATCTTCGACGAGCCGACCACGGGGCTCCACATGAGCGACGTCAAGCGGCTACTCTCGGTCCTCGGACGCCTCGTAGACTCGGGCAATACTGTAGTGATGATAGAGCACAACCTGGACTGCATAAAGACAGCCGACTGGGTAATCGACATAGGGCCTGCGGGCGGCATGGCCGGGGGCAGTATAGTTGCCACAGGGCCGCCGGAAAAGGTTGCGACCAACCCGGAGAGCCTTACAGGGCGATACCTTAGCGGATTGATTGAGCAGACAAAGGAAATGGCCTGATAGAAATGGCCTGAGGAGACTGGGGCGAGTAAGTGTCTCACACCCCTAATTAACAGTTATTCACTTGACTTACTGCCCTCTTGGCTGTAATATTACCGTACGGTAACTTATAAAATTACCAACAGTTTCGCCACCGGCCCACCTATCCGTTAAAGATGTCTTCGCCGTAATATGCAACGAGGATATCTATCCGCTACCGGGCCAGCTAAATGCTAAAGACAATTGTAACGACGATACTGTTCTACCCTGACAGAAGAACCACTCAACTTTCTATAAAGAGATAGACTTTGACCAAAATTATCTTCATAGAGCCGAAGCCGCCGGATCTTCATGTCTACGCAAGAATGCGCCTGCCGAGACTCGGCACCGTACTCCTCTCTACGATACTCAAAAAAGAGGGCTACAACGTAATGACCTATGTTGAGCAGTGCGCGGATCTCGACCTTGCCGACGCGCTCAGCGCCGACCTCGTCGGCATCTCTACCATCACCTCTACATCGAAGCGCTCTTACGAGATCGCAAAGGTTTTACGAGAAAACGGCGTTACCGTCTTTATGGGCGGCCCGCACGTTACGTACGTACCTGACGAAGCATTAGAGTACTGCGACTACGTTCTGCGCGGCGAGGCCGACGATAATATAGTGGACTTCATCAAAGCGCTTGAGTCGGGCACCGGTTTCGAGGAGATTCAGGGCCTCTCTTACAGAAAAAAGAACGGAGAGATCTTCCACAATCCGAAGGTACCGCTCTGCAAGGATATAAACACTCTTCCTATCCCGGACTTCAAACTGATAAAAGGTTTCGAGAACGAAGGCGGCAAAGCCTTCACCATCACACCTATTATGACCTCGCGCGGCTGCCCGTACGACTGCTCTTTCTGCTCGGTCACCTCCATGTTCGGCCAGAAGTACCGCTTCAGATCCACAGAGCTGATAATAGAGGAACTGAAACTGCACAAAGAGAACGGCGGCAAGTGGGTCTTCTTCTACGACGACAACTTCATTGCCAACAGAGAGCGCACTAAAGAGCTGCTGACAGAGATGATAAAGCAGGACCTTACGCCCAACTGGACGGCACAGGTGCGCGTTGAGGTGGCCAAGGACGACGAACTGCTCGACCTCTTTAAACGGTCGAACTGCCACACCGTCTACATAGGGCTCGAGTCCGTAAACCCGGAGACCCTGAAACTCTACAACAAGAAGCAGACGGTCGCCGACATAGAGCACTGCATCTCGCGCCTCCACAAGTACAATGTGCGCATCCACGGCATGTTCGTCTTCGGCTCAGACACCGACACGGTAGACACCATCCACAAGACCGTAAAGTTCGCCAAGAAGAACGATCTCGACTCCGTGCAGTTCCTTATACTTACCCCGCTGCCGGGCACAAGGACCTACAACGACCTCGACAAAGAGGGCCGGATAATCTCCAAGGACTGGTCGCTCTACGACGCGCACCACGTGGTCTTCGAGCCGAAACTGATGAGCTACTTCGAGCTTCAGAACGAGACCTTCAAGGCCACAAGAGAGTTCTACTCCATTCCGCAGATTCTAAAACGCGCAGCGCGCCTCGACCTCTTCAACTGCGGGCTCAAGGCGTACGGACGCGGAGTGGCCAAGACATGGATAAAGAAGAACCAGTACTTCTTCGACTACACCCATGCCATAACGACGGCGGGCAAGACCATAGAGCTTGCGGCAAAAAAGACCGCAGAGGATATCAAGGAGAAGTACTCCGAGATCCAGCTCAACTCCTCTAGCAGCGCGCAGCCGAAGACTCCGTAGCTAGGGGCCTAAATAGCCGTTACTCCAAGAGCCGAATACAGCACTCAAACCGACCATACCAAAACCCCGCGACACTATAAGTGTCGCGGGGTTTTTTTTGCGTCTGAATGGAAAATTTAAGAGGCCAGAAAGCAAAACTACTAAATCAAGAGTACTTCCTATACTGTGCACTTTGCAACCTCGCTACCACGCGCAACACTTCTACCGGTAATTCATACTTTTGAGCTTAGCCCAAAAGTGTGGACTTGTAAGTGAAGGCTGCAAACTGCCCCTTCCGTTGGTAAGCTCACAATGAATGTACCAAGGTCTGAAGAGTTCAAGATAAAACATCTTGAGCAACAGAGGGTATTGCAGTTGCCCTTTAGCTTTGCACAAGTAATATAAGGCGTGACTTTACGCACATCATTGCTGGAGGGGCTGGGTGTAAAAGGACTGTTATATGTATTGCATATATTCTTAAATGGAACCGGTCGGTCTGTATTTATAAATAATACCAGGAGCTCTATTATGAAAAAACTAACATTGGTTTGTGTTGCGATAACGATCTTGTTTACCGGGTGCGTCAGCACCACGAAGTATGATACAGCCCTTGGCGAGTCCGGTGCAAGACAGGCTCAACTTGAACAGACCTCAAAAGAGTTGGTTGAGGCAAAGAAGGTCAATTCGGATCTCAGTGCCGAGGTAGAGGGGCTGACGGCGGAGAAGTCTTTGCTCTCCGGAGAGCTTGAGTCTATGGGGCTCTTGAATGAAAAGCTTGGGACGTCTGATGCGGTAAAGGCTGCAGAGATTGATGCTTTAATGCAGCAGCAGGGTTATCTCGAGCGTGAAGTCGATCGGCTCAAGGTGAAGGCCGGTGAGTTGAGTGCTGAAAAGGAGCATGAGCTTGCCAATGTAAAAGAGACTTATGATAATCTCGTCAAGGAGATGCGTCAAGAGATAGAGCAGGGCGACATAAAGATTACTCAGGCCGTGGACAAGCTTTCTGTAAACTTTGTAGAGAAGATCCTCTTTGACTCCGGTAAAGACCGGATAAAGCCCGCCGGACTTGATGTTTTAAAGAGAGTTGGTGATATACTCAAG